>NZ_JBKHHI010000113.1:0-16714 GCF_046539235.1 Coleofasciculus sp. | reverse complement strand
AGGTCTATGATAGTTTATTAACGTGCGATCGCGTCCTGATCTCTTGTGGCTAAAGACTCGCTGATAAAGCGTTTCGCTTTTAGTACCCCCTTGATAGTTCAGTCCGCGTAGGCGGACTTTGTTTGTATAGCCGCGACTTCAGTCGCCAGGGCAAAAAGGGAATTACTCCAGGAGTAAGGTCGTGTGATTATCGATAAAAGCAGGTTTCCCGTTACTATCCATCGCGCTGAAGGTTTGGAAATAGCGGCGGACAGGCGGCGGAAAATCGGGAAAATCAAAATAGGTGTCACCCACAGCAATATCTGCCCAAAAGTTACGTAAACTGGGGGCAAGTTTATCCGCGTCGTGTTGGGGTAAACATAAAGGTGGGGCGGTAAGTAACTTTACCATAAACGGATGAGAGCGATCGCCCATCCATTTTCGCGAAATTTCCGGCAAATTCTCCCAACCGGGTACAGAGGTGATGTGATGGGATTCTATCTGTAACCAGCGATTCCCTAAATTATCGGTTCGCAGTTCTAAGACTCGGTAGGGATGGGGATAGCTGACTAATGATCCAGTGGTAATATCATAGATTCCCTGATGATAGGCAATATCCTGGACATGAAGATGACCCGTAAAGATCAAATTCACCCCAGCCGCTTTGAGCAGATTTAACAGGGTGGGGGCATTATCCAGCATATAGCGCCGTCCCAAGGGATGCTTGGCTTGATCCGGTAGATGTTCGATGACATTGTGATGTACCATGACCACAACCAACTTATCCTGGGTTTGGGCAAGCACATCCTCAAGCCATGCCAATTGCGGTGCATCCAGACAACCCCGTTGTTTACCCTTCTGGTCAAATTGGTTGGAATTTAGCCCAATAAGCTGCACACCGGGGAAAATTTCACGGGTGTAGTAGAGTTGGTCGGGATTCTCATAGCCAAATTGACGATAGTAATGGGGAAACTCTTTTAATCCAATCGAACGTTCATCGGGTAATAGCGTGGGGACATCATGATTACCAGGTACAACGTAAACCGGGTAGGGTAGCTGGGACAATCGCCGTTGTAGCCAGTCATGGTTCGTCGGTTCGCCGTGCTGGGTTAAGTCTCCTGGAAGCAGGAGAAAATCTAGATCAATATGTTCTAAATGGTTGAATACTAACTCTAGGGCAGGGATACTGATTTCCACTAAATGGAAGCGGTTGGGAATATCCCAAATAGTTTGGGGTAGAGCAATGTGTAAGTCGCTGATTACCGCAAAGCGGGCATTTAAACTCATGAAATTTTTCCCTCTCTCAGCCCTTGGTTTCCAGGTTGAGTGTCGGATTTGTCTTGGCTGCAAAAGTTTCTGTGAAACCTTAGATGTTTCTGGCATCTAGATTTTCACAAAAATTAATTATTCTGTATATTTTCGAGCCAGATTCCGACACAATCGCTAGATTAGAATTAGCATCTATAAGCTAGTGCTTTGCCGAAATCGAGCGACACCATCCAGGTTTGAAATTCATTATACCATTGTCAGAGGGGTAACAACCCTACTATTTACCAGGGTTTTGGAGAAAGTGGTTATGTTTGAAAAGATGCTTGTTGCCATAGATACCTCTGGTATGAGTGATCATGTTTTTGATCAAGCCCTAGAGTTAGCCAAAGCGGTCAAGGGTCATCTATTACTGTTGCACGTTCTGTCTCCGCAGGAAGACACGAGTCCGGGTATGCCAGGATTTTCCGAGGCGGACTATTATCCGTGGCGATTAGATGATGTGAATGTCAGCTACCGCAAGCAGTGGGACGAATTTGAAAGCGAATGTCTGGAGATTTTGCGATCGCGCACAGGTGCAGCTACGGCGGCTGGTGTCTCGGCTGAGTTTACCCAGGTGCCAGGAAGTCCGGGGGAAACCATCTGTAAGGTGGCGAAGAATTGGCAAGCTGATCTAATTATTATTGGTCATCGGGGGTTGTCAGGGCTTTCGGAGTTAATTTTGGGGAGTGTCAGTAATTATGTTCTCCATCATGCTCCCTGTTCAGTCCTGACGGTGCAATTACCTACTGTTAAAACGTCTTAATTCTGTAAAACTGATGGAATGGAATTCTGAATCTTTAGAAAGCCAAATTGCTATTCAATTTAAGCATAGTGATCTGCTTAGACTTGCTTTGATGCATCGCTCTTATGCTGAACAAATTGGAGAACCTGAACAAAATAACGAGCGCTTAAAATTTATTGGAGATGCTATTGTTAATCTGGTAATTACTGACTATTTATATCATAACTGTCCCTATTTAGAGGTGAGTAATTTTAAAGGCTTACGGGACAAGTTAGTCGAAGGACAACGGTTAACCAAACTATGGTATCAATTGGGGTTAGGCGAAGGGTATCCGTTTCTGGGACTAACCCAAGAACGGCATCGCTTGCGTTTACAAAATCACAATCCCTTTGAAGAAGCATTGATAGCGTTAGTTGGGGCGATTCATCAGGATCGGGGGTTTTCTCAGGCGCGGAATTGGTTGGTTAAGCAGTTGATTGCGCCGTTGCTGGAGCGGCATTTAAAAAATAAGAAAGAGCGTTCGTCACCGAATAAACAGTTAAGGTTTCTGGGAGATGCGGTATTGAAGGGGATAGTTGCGGATTATTTGTATGACTATCTTCCTCATGTGAAAGTGGGCAATTTAAATGAGTTGTTTAAGGAGTTAACGTCTAAGGAGAATCAATCCGACTATATTAATCAAATCACGACTGAGGATCTGACAGCGCTGAATTTTGGGAATGAGAAGGTTTTAGGCAAATCATTTAAGGCATTATTAGCCGCCGTTTATCTGAATCGCAGTGCTGAAAATGATAAGCGGGGATTTGCGGACACTGAAAACTGGTTTGTTGAACGGTTTGTTGATCAGGATCAGGTGTTAAGAAAGGCGATTCGTTTACTGATGGAGGATGGTCGATCACAAAAGTGGATTGTCCGCCATGTTATGGGGTATGAAAGTAAAGATTATCATGCGGGGAGAGATCGGTTTAATCAGGTGATGGAAGGTTAGGTTGGTAGCCGTAAAACTGATAAACATAACTCCCACAGAGCCATTAGGTCAAACGGATCGCTCCTACAGGTGGTTCATCGCCTCTAAAGGGAACAGGGGTTTGACCTGTAATTTGATTTCTATCTCCCCTCATTGACGCAAAAATGCCCCGAATTCAAGAACTCGTCATTGTAAACGCTCCTCTGAAGGATAGTATTACTACTTGAGACTTAATCGTACACAACCATCATCATGAATATTCTTTTTGTTGCCGCAGAGGTAGCGCCCCTGGCAAAAGTCGGCGGTATGGGGGATGTCGTGGGCGCATTGCCTAAGTTCCTGAAGCGCTTGGGACATGATGTGCGGATTTTTATGCCGTATTACGGCTTTTTACCCGACAAGATGGAGATTCCCAAAGAACCTGTCTGGTGGGGATCTGCCATGTTTGAGTCATTCGCTGTCTATGAGACGGTATTACCCGGAACCGATGTCCCCCTTTATCTGTTTGGTCATCTCGCCTTCTCAGGACGCTATATTTACGCCGGAGCGGATGAAGACTGGCGATTTACTCTCTTTGCTAATGGTGCGGCTGAGTTTGCCTGGAACTACTGGAAACCGCAAATTATTCATTGTCACGATTGGCATACAGGCATGATTCCGGTGTGGATGAACCAATCCCCGGATATTTCCACCGTCTTTACGATTCACAACTTGGCGTATCAAGGTCCCTGGCGCTGGCGCTTACAGCAGATAACCTGGTGTCCCTGGTATATGCAAGGTCATAATACAATGGCAGCAGCGGTACAATTTGCGGATCGAGTGACTGTCGTGTCGCCAACTTATGCAGAACAAATCCGCACGGCTGAATACGGTGAAACTCTAGAAGGCTTAATGTCTTTCATTAGTGGTAAAACAGTCGGGATTCTTAATGGCATTGATACGGATAGTTATGACCCAGAAACCGACAAATATATCGAGCAAAATTTCAGCGCCGATACGCTGGAATTACGTCGCAAAAACAAAGTGACCCTGCAAGAAGAGGTGGGCTTAGAAGTCAACTCCAATGCCTTTTTCATGGGCATGGTCACGCGCCTGGTGGAGCAAAAGGGGATTGACCTATTATTACAAGTCATTGATCGCTTCCTGGCTTACAGCGATGCCCAATTTATATTGCTGGCATCTGGTGAACGCTACTACGAAACCCAAATGTGGCAATTGGCATCTCGCTATCGGGGTCGTGTGTCTGTCCAACTCCTTTATAGTGATGCTCTGTCCCGACGCATTTATGCAGGTTGTGATGCATTCCTAATGCCATCCCGCTTTGAACCTTGTGGCATTAGTCAAATGCTCTCTATGCGCTATGGTTGTGTCCCCATTGTCCGGCGCACAGGGGGTCTGGTGGATACGGTTTTTCACCATGAACCTGTTAGCCAAACTGGGACAGGTTACTGTTTTGACCGCTATGAACCGTTAGACTTTTATACCTGTATGGTACGGGCTTGGGAAGGCTTCCGCTTTAAAGATCAATGGACAACACTACAGCAACGCGGTATGCGTCAGAATTTCAGTTGGGATAAATCAGCCAAACAGTATATCCGCACCTACCGAGAGGTTTTAGGATTACCGCCAGAGGACGAAACTGCCCAAACCCAAGAGGCAGATTCAACCCTTACAGGTGTTGTCAGTTAAACTTACTTCCTCACCCAATCCCCGACCGATTTAATTAAGGCTTCGGGAATCTAAAGGGAACAGGTGATTCGTGATACTTGTAGGGGCGGGTTTGGGGACTTTCTGTTGGCTATTGATGGTAAAATTTGTGCAAAACCCGCCCTTACTCAGTTTGCAGATGAACTACGAGACTTCGCTCCGTCCCCTGCACCTGGAGTCCTTCGGCTTTCCTGCATTTCCACTGAACCCCCAGCGTGATCAGTTCATGGTAAGGTTATAATTAACTACTGCCCAATAAAAATCGGAATTGAAGATTTTTGTCTGAATCGAATTTTTCACCGATCAATTCTACCAACGATATCGAGATCGACTTTGATCGCTTAGAGGAAGTAAGCCTAGGTGAAGTGGAGTTAAAAGGTGAGCTGCTCGCCGCCTTGGTAGAGGTCATTCGCCTTAACCTAGAAGCGATTAAACAAGCTGAAGCTGTCAATGATTATTCAACTGTCGCCAGATGCGCCCATCAACTGAAAGGGGCGGCGGCTAATGTGGGTGTTTCATCTCTCCAAGCGATCGCGACTGAATTGGAGCGTCAGGCAAAAGCCGAGAATTCGTCCAATGTTGCCGATCTGCTTATTGCACTAGAGAGCCAGAGGTTAGGGGTACAATCTTATGTTTCTAACCAACTCCCCTAATATAGCATTGCGTTTAATCGGCTATCAAATTACCGATCGCGTTCAAGGCTTAGATGCTGGTGCTGATGAGTTTATCTGCAACTGTATCCACTCAATTAGATTGGGTCGCTCTTTAGTCAAATTTTTGTGCCATTTTAGTCAAAGCCAGCTATTATTGCTAAACTAACATTTTATATGCCTGAAGGTATAACACGATTGAGTAACAGCGAAATGCGAAATCCCTAAGCACGTTCAACAAGGCTTGACATTTTAGCCACTATTGTGTATTGGAATCAATACTTCCCTTAAACCCCATGGGGCAATAACAGAAGTATCCACGCCAATTTTTTAGATCAATTAAGGCATTAATCGACAAAACTCATGTACCTTTGAGGTAACAACGAGAGCTTCGGGAGCATAGCAAAAGTGATGAGGAGATATAGGTTTAAGGGTTGTTTCCAGCCAATCGGCAAAACTATGCACCATTGGGGATATATTGTGATTAGTTCAGTGGTGGGCAGCACCTTACTCAGTCTGGCAGCTAACATCACTAGTCCTCAGAGTATTGCCCAAGCCCAAACCAACCCACAAGCCAATCAAAAAGGCTCATTAGGAGAATCACTCCTAAATAACATGCTGGGTGCGGATGCCCTGCGTCCCCAAAACTCTGCCCCAAATACAACTCAACCCGCACAAACAGCACCGACATCAACGCCTAGTCGTGGCAGACAAATCGTGCAAGCCACAACCTTTCCCGATATTCAAGGCAATTGGGCGCAAGCCTTTATCGAAGCCCTAGCCGCACGGGGAATCATCCAGGGATTTCCCGATGGGACATTTCGACCCAATGCCCCAGTCACCCGCGCTCAGTTTGCAGCGATGATTCGTCAGGCGTTTGACCAACCCCTGGAACGTCCAGGAACTCAGTTTTCGGATATCCCAGCTAACTTCTGGGCATTGGATGCCATTCAAGAAGCGTATCGCATGGGATTTATGGAAGGATATCCCAATAATATTTTCCTTCCGGATCAAAATATCCCGCGTGTGCAAGTGCTAGTGGCATTAGTCAGTGGGTTGGATTTATCGGCTCCCGATCAAAGTACAGCCCTATTAAATCAAGCCTTTCAGGATGCCGCTCAAATTCCGGACTGGGCGCAGAATAGCGTTGCGGCAGCAACGGTAAACCAGATGGTGGTGAATTACCCGAATGTGGCGTTCTTAAATCCGAATCAGACGGCTACTCGTGCTGATGTAGCTGCCTTTATCTACCAAGCATTAGTCAGCCAAGGTCAATTACCCCAAATCCCGCCCTCCACTGTAGCCAGCCGTTACATTGTAGGTTACGAACCCATTGCCCAAGAACCCCCAACACCACCAACACCGACACCGGAACAACTTGCTGCCTTGCGACGGCAATATCTCTTGCCAGCACCGCCGGTGGAAGAGCAATTGCGTCGGATTGTACGCGGGGGTTCTAGTATTAATAGCCCTACAGCTTTCGGCGCTCAAACGGGGAATATATTCTTCGGTGCTACCTATCAAGAGCAAGTGCGGTTTTTCGATGAAGACGATGGTGCGGTTGTTGTCGGTTTTGGTGTCGGTGATGCTAGAAGAATTGTTGCCCTAGAAACCGCTGTTTCAATTTATGACTTATTTGGCGATACCTTTGAAGATGGCGGAATTAGTTTCAAACTTCACCGCTTAATTGGTGATGATTTAGCGGTGGCAATTGGTGTGGAGAATGCCATTGTTTGGGGTAATACGGATGGCGACCAAAGTGTTTATGGGGTTGTCAGTAAAGTTTTCCGTTTGCGAGAAAATTCCAGTGATCCCTTTAGTCGCCTAACTGCTTCTGTTGGTCTCGGTGGGGGGCGTTTCCGTTCTGAAGAAGATATTGAGGATAAAGAAGGTACAACAAATGTTTTTGGTAGCATTGGTCTGCAAGTTGTAGAACCTGTTACTTTAATCGCCGATTGGACGGGCCAAGATTTATATTTAGGCGCTTCAATTGTGCCGATTCAGGGGGTTCCTCTGGTGATTACCCCGGCTGTAGCTGATGTGACGGGTAATGCTGGCGATGAACCTCGGTTCATTTTGGGGATTGGTTATGGGCTATCGTTCTAAAGCTTGTAGATTGATTCACCTCCAATTCGTGGCGTAGGGGCATAGCAATGCGATGCCCATTACTCAAATCAGTTATATAAGGAGAAGACGATGAAAAAGAGACATTTAGCATTTCAGTTAGGATTAGGTTTAGCTGTGGGAGTAGCAGGAATTTTATCGATGACAACATCGAGCCAAGCCAAGCCTGTCCTATCTGATGTTACGGGCAATATTATTACCACCAGTGATATAGCGGGCGGTGCTTTTGCTCCGGCAGGAGGTGGTGAACTCATTCTCGTGTATGAAACGTCTCAGATACAAGAGGATGTTTTCGATGCGGCGGATATCGTGAATGAACGACTTGCCCAACGGAATTTGCCCGGTGTTGGTAATGATACGTCTCCAATTCCCGCAGCAGTCCAGCAAAACTTTGCCCAGGTTTTGACGGGAACGGGTAACGTTGATGCGGGAGTGAGTCAAATTCAAAACGCCCTCGCGAATGCTGGGGCAAATCCCACCCTTGCCCAGAATCTCGCTACTAGCCTATCCGGATTGACAGCAGGTGGTAGCGTTAATGCCGCTCAGTTTGCGGCTGTGGTTGAAGCGTACAATGCTTTAATTAGTGCCAGTAATTTTGAGTTTTTACGGGAACCGCCGGAAGAACTGCGAGCTATTCGTTCTGTTCTGGCTATTTTGTTAAATGCGGCTTTAGCGACTAATTAAACGAGGAAGCTTAATAATTTTTAGGTTGTAGGTTGGGTTCAGGAACCCAACCCAACTCTACTCATCTTAGTATTCTGAACCTCTAGGCATGTAGTCGTCCTCGTCTTCGTCCTCCAAGGGATCGATTGGTCTATAATCCACATAATCGCTGGCAGGCGGTTCTACCTCTTGATCTGCCACAGATACCGTTAAGTCCTGGGCAGGACGACGTCTTTTTCTAGGTGGGGGCTCTATATCAGGCTCTATATCAGGGTTGGGGCTGCGACTCGGTGGACGCGAAGGGCGAGGACGACGAGTAGGAGTTGGTCTATCATCCCAGTCATTATCTACATCAGCCTCCCATCTGTCTGCAGGAGGTCTTGAGGAACGAGTTGCAGGACGTGGACGGCGTTTACGTGAGCGTTCTTCTGGGGGGAAGTCATCGGAGACGCTGCGACTTTTAGGACGGCGAACCTCGGTTTCGTACCTGTCGCTGCGGTTATAGCGCGAATCTGCTGTTCCCCGGAGGCGACGACCAATGTAGGGATCTTCATCTTCCATCGGTTCAAGTTCGTCCAACTCAGCTACCTGGCGATAAACGTTGCTCACCGGGCGTTCGTCATCGACAACTTTTGTATTGCGTTTGGCTTGTTCGGTGGTGATCCCTCGTAGACGAAGGGTTTCAACCGCAAAGAAAATTACAGAACCCGTCAACAGAAACTGACCAAACTGGAGAATCGGATCAAGTCGCCATCCTTGAAATACCAAAATAAAGCCGCACAAGAGTCCGACAGCGGCGAAAAATATGTCGTGATCTCGTGCTAACTCCGGACGTACCGATCGCAGGAAATAAAGCCCTGCTCCGGCAACTGCCAAGAAAATGCCCAGAATACTGGCTGAGTTCAGCCCAAAATTTACCATTGCTGCTCTCCTAAGTCAGTCCTATGGTAGCGAGTTTTGCCCATAAATCTCTACCTTTTTAACTGGCTATGCCAAAATTTGTTGACCCAGTTGGGGGAATAAAGCTTCACGCCTAGTCTATTCTACTCAAGTTCAGGTTCAGGAAGCTAGATAGCGAAAACAGGGTAGCGACTGATGAGCTACCCTGTTCCTGGACAAAGGGTTCAAAAACGACCGCTCAAGCTTAGGATCGTTGGATTTTATCCTTCTGGCTGATAAAGATCAGAGCAACAGTGGCGGGAATCACCACAATTACCCCACCCAAAACGAGACTCCAGAAAAAGTTGGCTAATGAGGGCGTCATAGAACTTTAATCCTTGTAACTATTGTTCATACTCATTTTACCCTAACTCCCTAATCTCCCCTATTTACCCGTGATCACTGTTTCAAGACGTTTTACCTGCGACACAGAGCGCAGGTTGGGAGTCCTTTTCCATAACTTGAGAGGCGTAGTGACTTGATTTAGCGATATAAATGCCAAGTAAAACCACAGCAAACGCGAATCCGTTAAACAGACTTAAGTGTTCTGCAAACAGAACCCACGCCACCAAAGCCGCTAGTACCGGATCAAGGAGCAGGAACACACCCACTAAGCCAGAAGACAAGCGTTTGAGGCTATATGCCTGAAGTCCTTGACCAACAACTTGACAGACAACCGCTAAACCGATAACCGATAACCATCCTGAACCCGAAATTGGGAACAGTCTGTCTTCAGCTAGCAGGACAACGGGTAAGGTTACCACTGTTCCCACTAAGCAGCACCACATAATAATATTTGTGGCATCCCACTTAGCACGCAGTTTTTCAATCAGCATCAAGTTGGCGGCGGAAAACAGGGCGGATAACAACGCGGCAATATCTCCGGCAAAGTTATCGGTTGCGACTTGTAAATCATCAACTCCTAGTGCAGTTGCTCCCACCATTGCCATCATCAACCCAATCAGAAACCGACTATCAAAACGCTGACCGAATATCAGCCATACTCCCAGAGTGGTAAATAAGGGAGTCAAGTTATGTAAGATGGTGGAATTAGCAACACCTGTTTGGGTGAGAGACCATGCCCAAAGTGCCAAACATCCCCAAAACATAACGCCAGCCGCGATCAACATGATCCAATCGCGAAGCGTATACTCTGACTTAGGTATAGACGATTGTTCATCGTGTTGCGATCGCGCTTTCGACTGGTTCAATAGCCATAAGACGATAAAGGCAATCCAGAATCGGTTAAAGATGGTGGCAAATGGACCAAGTTCTCGTTCGCTCAATCGGATAAATATAGCCGCAAGGGATAAAGCGACGATGGCGGTAAATATGGCAATGATAGCCATCATCGTTGGACTAGGATTGAGCTGAGATTTAGATAAGTGTAACGGTTGAGTTTTCTGTATCATTTCAAGTCCATAGAAAGTAATTTGATCGTTATAAGTTCGATAAAAATAATTTATAAATTATCTAAATCACTCGTCTTGCTATAGCCTATTACTTAGCCTTTGAAATTTCCCTCAGTTGTGAAATAGCACCCTTTTCCGCTGCCTCTGTTTTCACAAATCATTTAAACTCACTAGAGTGGGTCTGATTGGCTTCGTGCCAGAAGGCGCAAAGAAAGACTATCTTTTCAGGAGGATAATCCTTTTTGAGTTTTTGGATTGTAGAAGCGTGGCTTTTCAGCTAACGCTACTAGGTATCTTAAGGTTTAAGAGTGACCTAAACTCCAATTATTTTGTATTTTGTTACTGAAATTAATATTTTGTTATATTACACTGTATTCCTTAAAATACTTGAGTTCAAGGCAAGACTGAAAGTCTGATTGTACAGTTACCAAGATCATCCTCTTCCAGCCAGAAAGTCTGCTCATTTCGCCAAGCCGCTTCTGACATAGAACAGGCGTATTGTTTTAATAAAAACCTGCGATCGCCGCTACAATTTAAACGAATGACAAATGACAATTCTAGCCATTAACGCTAGCCATTAACGTTAAGTATGGCATCACCTTGCTCAGGGAAAATGTACCCTTGCTCCCCCAGCTCCCAGACGCGCCATGGCGCGTCTCTACATTGCTCCCCCAGCTCCCCCAGCTTCCCCTCACCACAACACTTATTCAGCAGCCCCTAATTATCCCCACCGACTGACTGAGCTGGATTATGGGATTGAATCATCACACCCTCTGGCGTATAAACCTCTACTCGCAATTGGGCATTATCGCTAATCACTTCCAACGCTTCTCCCAAGGTCAAAATGTGATTCACAAGACCTGCATGAGCATCTGAGTTGCCTTGAGCTTTAGCTATCATTGCCCCTTGTTGCACCATCTGGACATAAGCAGGTGTTAACCGTACCTTGATCATCTGGTTGTCAATTGTATAGGTACAAATGCTGGGTGTACCTGAACAAGTCTGATTCAGATCCCGGCGAGCTTGTTGCATCTTGACGGCTAACTGAAGCTGGTTTTGAGCCTGTTTGAGCGCACCTCGGTAGGGTTCAACCAAAGATTGTGACTTAGCATAGTAATAGGTCTCTTTGGGTACTTGATTAACATAGGTTAAGGCATTGCGCCAGTGAACCAGAGCCACTGACCATTGCTGATCGGATTGAGAGTCTGTCGCCAGTTGAGCCAGCCGCACGCCTTGATTATAGGCATTGGCAGAAATTTGTTCTTGAGTTTTGCGATCGCGGGCTTGGGCAAGTTTTGGTAAATACAGCGCCAATAACTCTTGAGCTTCCTGATAAGCAGTTGTCCCTTGGGGAATCTGTTTCAGACGTCCCATCGACGCTTGCCAAGTGGCATAAACTAATTGCCAGTCTGATAAGGATTGGGCAATTCCTTGACGTACTTCAGCCATCCGCGCCGCTTCTTGAGCCGCTTTTAAATGTTCCTGGGCTTTTCGTTCTTTGAGCAGTCGCTGATTAATTTCTTCTAAGTTCGTCTTATACGCCTTAATTTTGGTTTTGGCTAAAGGTTGAAGATTGCTATCAGTAGGTAGCTGTTCCAATTTCGCGATCGCCTCTCGCCAGATGCTCTGAACTTCCCGCCACTTCGCTTCTGGATGCGGCGGGTTTTGGCTCTCATACCCGGCTCTAGCCGCCGTTTTCAGTGCCTCTACCATATCCGCCACGGTTTCGGATTGGGACTGATAGACTTGCAGTTTTTGTTGCGCTTGGCGGCGGTAACTGGACCAAGGCGGAATCACCGCCACTAATTGAATCGCTTCTTGTAGCTGCTCTTGGGCTTCCAAAACCGCTTTTCCCGATTCTGGGTTTTGCAGGGTTTCTGCTGATTTGTGACTTAACTGTTCCGCTTCTGGCAAAACCGTGCATTTACCCATGACACAAGGGCGAGTCAGGACATAAAGCGTGCTCAAGAAAACCACCAAACTCAACCCAGCACCCGCTACTACTAACGGTAGCCAGGATGATTTTAACCTGAGCTTGACTGACGGCGGTTGTTCGGATTCTGACTCATCCGCTTTATCGTTTACCTCCGGAATCGGTTGATCCCACGGATGCGATGATTCCGCTTGTGTTTCTTCTGAGTCTAGTTTTGGCGGAGTTTCCGCCTCAGAGGAGGAGTTAGTCTGCTCTGTCTGGTTTGTTTCTACCGCATCCGCCTCAGAGGTTGTCGTCGTTTCGGGTTCAGGTTCAGGCAAATCTAGGCAGAGCGATCGCGACATGTAAGGTTTCTTTTCGCCAGCTCGCAGCAGGTTAACTCTTGCTTGTTGAGCCACCAATGGATATTGGCTGCGGATCGTTTGTTCTAAAAACGCCATAATCTGGTCTTGATCCAGCGTCGCCTCGGCGGGATGCTGTACCCAAATCGCTAACCGTTCATCACTTCGCCGACAGCGAATTTGAACAGAAATGCTCTCATGCAGGTATGACTGCAAGTCCTCCTGTAAGCAGTTGCCTAAATCCGTTAATTCCTCTGGGCGCGTCGCTGTTTTCATTTGCTCAAAGCTTGAGCGCTACTCTCAAAATTTACACCCCATTATGACCTATTAGTCGGTAGGGACAATTTAAAAACGGCGAGGATTGTCATTTGTTATTCGTCAGGGAACCGGGAACAGGGAACAGGGAATAGGTAAGCGTTTTGAGTTAACTTCCCCATCTTCCCCAGCTCCCAGACGCGCCATGGCACGTCTCTACATCACTTCCCCAGCTCCCAGACGCGCCATGGCACGTCTCTACATCACTTTAAGATGAAGCCTTCCCACCCCAACCGGGAGCCTTTTGAGCCGCTCTCAGGACGAATGCAGCTAACTTTTCAATTTGCTCCCGTGGCATCCAAGTGTCTGGGACTTGGCGACACCAAAAGCTTGGGGCGCTGCCATCATAAGTCATGGGTTCTCTGAGAAAAGAGATAATCCCATCGACATTATCGCGAGGTGGGGTTGCTCCCGCTAATGTTTCCAATCCTAGGGATACTCTGGGATCTTGGAGGGTGGTTCCGCCAACATGACAATTGATGCAATGGGCTTTAAACAGTTCTTTTCCCTCAGCCAAATCGTCTGGGGTAAATTCCTTTGTCTGTCCCTGTCCATCTAAATCTAATGCAATGGGTTCAGTCACCTTTAAGAAGCGTTTAACGTAGTCATCTATCGCATAAGCTGGAGAGCTAACCATAAAGACGATACAGAGAGCCATCAACGTAGCGAACAGACGGCGGAATAAAAGATTGTATCGGAATGAATGGCTAAGGTGAATTTTTTTAATTCTATTCTTCAGCATTAGGTTCTCGTTTTTTTATCTTTTGTTTGTAGTTACTGAAGGGTTGAACACTAGCCAATTAAACATTGAATGGTTTGACCTCCAACCTTTTAATCGTCTACTTTCAACCCTCCAATGATTCAAAAAAATCCTGATTTAGTTATAAACCTTACCGCCTCCCCACATGATACCTTGGACTTTCGGCTGGACTAGAATATAACCCGCGATCGCTTTGAGGTCATCCTCCGTCAGATTTCTCATCTCAGGAAAGATATCGGCGCTGCGAGTGCTGGGGTGGAATTCATAAATCTCCGTAAATCCATCGTAGGTTGTCGGGTTTTTCATATAGTCTACGAGAGCGGCAATGTTATCCCGAGGCGGGAATGCCAGTTTCAGATCTTCCAGACGTAAGGTTACGTTGGGGTTTGTCTTGGTTCTGCCGCCGATATGACATTGACTACAGCTATCGTTAAACAGGCGTTTGCCTTTGGCTACCTCTTCTAGGCTGAGAACAGTGGTATCACCCTGTTCATTCACGGGAACGGTGCGAATGTCCTCACTCAGTTCAAGAGCGGTTGCGCTACTCACCGCTATTTGAAATACAAAGAATACCATTGCCACAGCCAGCAAGATCAATCGTTTCATTCGGGGTTCTCCTTGGAAAATTTGGCTCATTCGTTTTAAATGCATGAAAATTGCTCAACCTGTAGCTTATCCGTTACGTAAAACTTATACAAATCTACCAGTAGCTGGTCAAATCTGCTGTTTACTTCCTGCTTCATTCTGGTGGTGTCGGCATCTTCCCAGTCCACAGGCTAACACCGTCTAACTGGCGGCTTGCTCTAAATTGAGCGATGCGTTCAAATCTCGGTCACACTCAAACCCACAGTTGTCACACCGGAACACTCGCTCAGATAATGGCATTGAATCTTTTATGGTCACCGACTTGGGCTGGAAGTAGACAGGCAACCGTTCATAAGTCCTCAGCCAGCCGATGACTGGGACTCTTATCCGAAAGTGGTCAAGCTTGATTGACCCATCCAGGGTAAAGCTGTCGTGTTTTCCTTTACGTTTGAACCGAGGTGGCTTGCTCGTTTTCTTAAATACTCGCTTCCATGCAATAGCTAGCTGAGAGAGTGCATACTGGGGAGCGCATTTACTCACCTCGTAATACCATGGGCAAATGGGCTTAACCAGTGCCACCAACCATTTGTGCAGGTCAATTCCAGTGGGAAACTTAATTTTGTCATCTGGATTGTCCCGATTGTGGTCAAGTATCTGTTTGGTTAAGCCTAACCCCCAATTCCAGGCATGACGGGCAACACCCGCGTGTTTAGCTAACTGCGTTCGCTGTTTGTTGTTCAGTTTTAACTCTGTCTTGAATCCTACTAACATTGATTCGACCACAACAATGTGATACTTTTATCATACAACCTGAGGGTTACCTTAACCTGGCGAAAATACTGATCATGACAGTGGCAGATGCGACAAGTGAGTATGAATATGATGCCACTCTCGTGACACCTTTCTCTCAAGAAGTTTTTTACATCAAACAAAGGGTTATAGGTAAAAACTCACAAGCTTTCCCGTTAAAACTCACTTTTATGATCAGCGCCTTTCGCCATCAACGTCATCGGTTCCGAATGGGAAACCACAGTAGGTGAGGTGGGGAAGGGTTGATGGAGACGGATAAGCTGCGCCAGGGTCTTTTTCAACTGGGTGCGAGGGATGATCGCATCGACAAAGCCGTACTGGAGTAGATATTCAGAGGTTTGAAAGTCGTCGGGGAGTTTTTCGCGCAAGGTTTGCTCAATCACTCGGCGTCCCGCAAAACCGATGGTGGCTTTGGGTTCAGCCAGGATAATGTCCCCTAACATAGCAAAACTAGCCGTAACGCCTCCCGTAGTAGGATGGGTTAACACAGGGATATAGAGTAGGTTAGCTTGACGATGCTGTTCCAGCGCCCCAGAGATTTTTGCCATCTGCATCAGGCTTAACATACCCTCTTGCATTCTCGCCCCGCCAGAGGCGCAGATAATCACCACAGGTAAGCGTTGGCGGGTGGCTTGTTCGATCAGGCGGGTCAGTTTTTCGCCCACCACTGAACCCATACTACCGCCCATGAATCGGAAATCCATGACGCCTAGGGCGATGGGTAATCCATGAAGCTGCCCGATTCCCGTTTGCACGGCGTCGGTGAGTTGAGTCTTGTCTTGGTAATCTTGTAGGCGATCAGTATAGGATTTGCGATCGCGGAATTTTAGCGGATCAGTGGGGCGAATTTGCTCATCCAGGGGTATCCAGGTATTCCCATCGATAAGCTGGCGAATCCGTTCATCGCTATATACCCGGATATGATGACCACATTCAGAGCAGACCATTTGATTGGCTCTCAGGTCTTTAGTATAGGTGAGAACCGCGCACGCCTCACATTTTGTCCACAATCCATCAGCAATTTCCCGTTCCCGTCGTTGTTGGGGAATCGGTTCTGATTTTCGTCGATTGGCAAACCAGTCAAATAAAGACATGAAATGTTTTAATTCCTTAATAATTATCCGATATTTCTGCTTATTCCTCGTCTGGAGAACTGAGCAATAACAAAGCTGTCCATTGATCGTAGGAGCGAACTTGCAACGCAGCCGGACTTCCCGCCCCAAAATAGGACGGGATACCCTGATCAATAATCCGACTAGGGATGTCGTGAGCTGCCAGAACCTGCTGCATCAGCTCGGCTTCCCAGCGGGTATGAGTTGTTTTCAGCGTGATCCAGGTGGTCAAAATTAAGCAGGATGATCACAAGACAAGAGTTATTTTACTCGTTTGCGATCGTTATTTGTGCTTTGTCTTATGTCATTCGTCATTCGTCTTCTGTCATACTCGCTTCCCGAAACGATCAAAGTCCCCCTTTTGAAG
>NZ_JBKHHI010000112.1:0-16776 GCF_046539235.1 Coleofasciculus sp. | reverse complement strand
GTCCTGTACCGAATGACGCGATTGTCCCGTAGGGGCGCACCGACGTGCGCCCTGCGCCGACGTAAGGAGTCTGTCACCTTATTAGTGGTAGTAGGTTGGGTTGAGGAACGTAGGCGAAGCCTTCTCGAAAGAGTAACCCAACTTATCTGGTTAGCTGGAATATTGCGTGCCAACCTGACTGACATACTCCCCCTGGGTTTCGGCTATCGCTCTACCCAACCTACTTTTCTAGTCAAGTTTTACAGCTTATTCATCCGACAGTTGCTTAACCCTTGAGCTTTTTTACAAAACTTATCATCAAAGGTATAAAATCCTGAACAATCTTGACTCTGTGCTAGATGAAAAGCATCAGCAAAATCTAAACCATTCTCATGCCAATTAATTACTTGAGCCATTAACCGATCATTGGTAATATAAACATTCGACAAACCCAAAAGATATCTCAATCCTTTACAAATATCAGCGGGTTTAAACTTATAAGCAAAACGTAAAACCCATTCTGTTTCCAGTATCACGGTATCTGGAATAAAAACTGCTGGTTCTCTAAAAACTTCGACACTCTTGTTGAATTGTAACTCATCATCTTGAGTCAATAGCCGAACCACAACATTCGTATCAACCGCGATCATGCCATAATTCCTCTATACCTTGGCGAATTGCTTCATCTATGTCCTCAAGACTTTTAGGCGTTCCATTATACTTTAAACAGCCTGCGACTTCATCTAATGTTGTTTCTGGAAAAGGTTTCCTCGGTTTCAAAAGAATCCCATCTCCCATTTCAATGGCGATTAATTCAAGTCCGGCTTCCCAGTGATGAGCATCTCGCAGAGACTTAGGAAGTATCACTTGACCTTGAGACGATATTTTTATTGTTTCCATAAATTGCTCAAGCCTTAACAATTGTGAATCTGTATAAATTATAACAGTCGCATCAGCGATCGCGAATTTGGTAGAATGGGCGCACGCCCTGGATAGCTTCTAAAGATAATCAACACGCCCAACCATTTCCTTGGGGGTATAAACTTCATAGCGTAACTCACGAGCAATAACCGATTTAACCTGCTCATCTAAGTGAAATCGAATCCGATTACTCACCGCGAATCGCTCTCAACTTTTCCTGGAGAGGGGAAGGAGGACTATTACGCTTCATTTGTTCAACATAAGCTTCACTTTCGGCTGTATGACGGTCAATTTCTTCCCGATGATCGTAATAATACGCAATAGCAGCATAAACGGATGCTAAGGGTAAATTATACTCCTGAGCAATATCTTCTAGAGATTCCCCCATCTCTAGATAGAGTTTTGCAATAGTAGCTACTGGCATTCTTGTACCAGCAATGCGAGGTTTACCGCAGCAATAGTCAGGATCGATGGCAATATGTTCTGTGCTTATGGGTTGAAGCCGCATATTTTAGTCTTGGGCAAGAAGAATACTTTTGTGATTTTATCATATTATGTATACAGTAGAGAGGCGCAACTACAAGCGCAACTACGCACAAGAGTGAATGAGTAATATTATAAATTATGACTAAATTGATAGTTTTATGCCATAATCTGAAACGATTCTGTAAATATGGGCTTATCGCTGTCTGTTTGACTCTGTTGATTGGCTTGGGTCAACCTTATCTCATTGGTCAATCGGCACTTAGTACCGAACCTCCACGAATTCTTAGCCAACGTCCTATTGTTGATAGCAAGACTTTAATTGAACAAGGTCAAGGGTATTATCAAAATGGACATTTTATCGAGGCGGTAAGTCTCTGGGAAGAAGCGGTATCTCTATTGGCTGATGAAGGGGATCAACTTCAACAAGCGCGAGTCTTAAGTTATCTGGCTTTGGGTTTCCAAGAATTGGGAAAATGGCAAGAGGCGAAAGACGCGATCGCGAAAAGTTTCAACCAACTCCAATCTCTTCCCAATTCGCCGAAAAAAAGCCTGATTCTGGCTCAAGTCCTCAATAATCAAGGACATCTACAACTCTCTCTAGGAAACGCTGCTGATGCTCTAAAAAACTGGGAAAAGGTACATCGCCTCTACTCCCGCTTGGGAGATGAAACTGGAAGAATTGGTAGCTTGATTAATCAAGCCAAAGCCCAACAAAATCTCGGACAACTTCGCGAGGCATTTAAAACTTTAACTCAGGCAACATTACACCTGCAAAGTCAACCCGACTCTTTGCTTAAGTTCACGGCTTGGTCTAATTTGGGAGAACTGGTGCGAGTTGTGGGTAACTCTAATTATTCAGATCCCAATTGGTCGCCATTAAAACAGTATTTTAAGTTAGAGAACTTAACTAATTTAGAGCAATCCAAACAGTTGTTAGACAAAAGTTTGACTCTGGCACAAAAATTGGAAAATTCCCAAGCTATTGCTGAGGCTTATTTCCAGTTGGGGAACTGGGCAAAGGATACTTATCATCACCAGCGCAGTCTCTACGAAAGAACTCGCCCTTCTCTACAGACTCTTCAACCTGTTCTGGATGCTGTTACTCAAGCTGTGGATTATTATCAACAGGCAATAACTCAATCAAATTCGTCCCTAATTCCTCTACAATCTCAGCTAAACTACCTAAGTATTTTATTCAATACCCAATACTGGTTACTCCAGCAGCGTCACTGGTCAAATGCTCAGACATGGTGGCAGGAAAAAATTGTACCACAACTGCCTAATTTAATCGAAATTACAGCCAAAATTAGCGAATTACCCACTAATCACACCACTATTGATTGCCAAGTTCAATTTTCTCAACTTCTGGTTACTTTAAAACAAATTCAGCAAACGGTTAACCAAAATACGGCACAGGTTCCCACGATTTACCGTCACAGCATTTGGACAAAGCTGGATGGTTTATTAACCACAACCTTTGATAAAAATAAACAGATTATCCAACAATCTCATGATTTAGAGGATCGGCGCAGTGAAGCTTATGCAACAGGGATAAGTGGTAAACTCTATGAATCGACTCAGAACCTGGACAATGCCCAAGAGTTAACCAATCAAGCCATTCAAATTAGCCAATCGATTCAGGCGTGGGATATTGCTTATCAATGGCAATGGCAACTGGGGCGCTTACGGAAAGCCCAGGGAAATATTGAAGGGGAATTTGGCGCGATCGCAGCTTATCAAGCCGCAGTTAATACAGTCAATACGATTCGCCCAGATTTAGCCACTCTTAATCCTGATGTTCGCTTTTCCTTTCGCGATGAAATTGAGCCGATTTATCGGGACTTGATTGATTTGCTGTTGCGAGATGAAACGCCATCACCACAAAATTTAATCCAAGCTAGAGAGGTTTTAGCTCAACTGCAATTGGCGGAATTAGAGAACTACTTACAAGAAGCCTGTGCGCCATCAGATCCTGCTTTAATTGACAAAATTGTTGATGAACACGCCCCGAATACGGCAGTTATTTATACCATTATTTTAGATGATCGATTAGAGGTTATTCTCAAACTACCCCAACCATCAGAATGTAACGATATTACTGACGACAACTGTCAACACTGTAGAGACGTTGCATGCAACGTCTCTACACCTAATCCCAGTCATTCTAAATCTGAAACCAACCCAACTTTACAACACCATCGCGTCAAGCTTTCCCCGCTTCAGGTGGAAGAAACAGTTGATCAACTCCGCACTCAACTTACCAATCCCCAACGGACTTCTCGCTATAGTAAAGCGATTCAAAATACCTCTCAACCGATCTATAATTGGTTAATTGCTCCCTTTGAACCCCAGCTTAAAGCGAATGGGATAAACACCCTCGTTTTTGTCCTTGATGGTGCCTTACAAACCGTTCCCATGGCGGTGCTTTGGGATGGGAATCAGTATCTAGTTGAAAAGTATGCGATCGCGCTGAATCGAGAACCCCAGTTACTCGCCCCTGTACCTCTCTCCCAGTACCCCTTACAGACGCTGGCATTTGGACTCTCTCAGGTGCGCTCCGGTTTTGCCCCTCATCAAAGCTTTCAATCCCTCGCCAATGTGGAAATAGAACTATCACAAATTCCTTCAGATGTAACGCTACTCAATGATGCATTTACCAGTCAAGCCCTGCAAAATCAAATCAACGCTCGCCCCTTTTCTATTGTTCACTTTGCCACCCACGGACAATTTAGTTCTAATCCCAATGAAACCTTTATTTTGGCATGGGATAAACGAATTCAGGTGAATGAATTGAGTCATTATCTCAAAAGTCGTGATGAAAGTTTACCTGATCCGATTGAACTGTTAGTTTTGAGTGCTTGTCAAACCGCTAATGGGGATAATCGGGCGACATTAGGGCTGGCGGGAATAGCGGTTCGGGCTGGGGCGCGGAGTACGATTGCGACGTTATGGGAAGTGAATGATCAATCAACGACTGCTTTTATTCAGTTGCTTTATCAACAGTTAACTAATTCCACAGAACCGATGAGCAAAGCGGAAGCGATACAAGAGGTTCAGAAGGAATTTTTAAATAGTCTCAATTATCCGCAACCCTATTATTGGGCGCCCTTTGTTTTAATTGGCAATTGGCTCTCGTTGTTTCAAGGATGAATTTATCGCTAGATGAGGGCATGATAGTATCGTGTCCCTACCTAATCAAATTTCCCTACCTAATCAAATTAATGATCTCTACCCTTTGGTAGGGGCATGGCATTGCCATGCCCTATGATCACCAACTATTGGCTATTGCCTATTCTCTAGCACGTAGCGCTATAAGAGAATAAAAAATCCATCACCTGTCGTGAGCAAACTCATGCAATTAAAGGCGGAAAGCGAGGCAATAAATTAGAGAAATAATGCTCAAGTATCTAATGGATGAAAATATGAATCCAATCTATATTACTTAACTCTCTGGAATTTTACTCTCTTAGTTATTGATATCATGATTATGTTTTTTAACGCAGAGGTACGCAGAGGTTAACGCAGAGGTACGCCGAGAGGGTTTGTTGTTGTTAGGCATTTTTTTAGATTGTTGGGTGGGGGTGAGGTGTGAGGAGATTCTCTACTGTTTTTCTAGGGTGCAGCAGGGGAGAATTGGGATTTCGGTAAGGGATTCCCAACCGATAAATTCTAGTAAATCTGCCCAGGCTGTCTCGGTTTCTTGGGGCGTTTGACGGTGCAGGTTGGCTAGTTCGGTGATGGTGTCAAACCATAAACCGTTTTGAGCATAAATGACTACTTTATCTTGGGGAGTATCATTATTCAAGGGTGTCTCATTTTGTACCCGTTGAATCCAGCCATCGACAAAAAAGTTAGGTGTTGAGGGTTGAGTCTGGCAATAGAGTTTCAGTGACCAATAATACCATTGTCCTGGTTCTAGTGGGGGTTCATTGGTGGGAAGAGTTAGGCTAATAATTCCGGGAGTTTGGGGGAGATTGAATTGAAAGTGGGATTGGTAATCGGCTTCATTTTCGAGGCTAAATTGGGCGACTTGAGCCGATGTTGCTGTGGCTGGAAGATAAAACCAAAATGTTGGATGTTGACTCTGGGTTAATCCCCAAACATGAGTTTCTGGTAAGCTGTTCCCGGTTTTTTCTATGGTGGGGACAAAGGCGACTAATTCATTATCGGTTTCGGAGGGCTGTGCGTCACAGGGTCCACGGGTTCCTGAATCTGATTGTTGACCCGGTGTGTCTTTGTCTGGTGGAGGTGGCGGTTGGTTGAAGATGAGGGCGTCTAGGGGCGATCGCTGGGTGATAATTAGAAGGGGTATGATGGTGAGGTTGAATAGTTTGTTGGTCATTGGTTATTTGTCCTATTAACTGCGAATAATAAAGGGCTAAAGCCCTGACTACGAACGAATAAAGGGCTAAAGCCCTTACTACAGACTAAGGCGATCGCAGATGGGATTAGGGGTATCCAATAGCCGTGAATTAATAGAATTAAACTGAGTCCTGATAATAAAACTAATGCTGTACCTGTGGCTAGAATCTGATATCGGCGTTTTTGGATGAAGCCAACTAATAGTCCGCCAACTAAGGAACATCCCTCAATCCACAATACCTCACTCCAGAAATTCCCAGGCTGAATTAATGGACGTTGATCCAGTACCGCGCTGAGAATCTGACTCACCCCATGCGCCTGAATCTCTAATCCTCGCATTTCTCCATAGGGGGTATGGAAGCTATCTTTGATACTGGTGGCGGTAACGCCTATTAATATTACCCGATTCTTGACCCATTGGGGATTAATTTGATTTTGGAGAACCTCGGTTAAGGTTACGGATTGGGCGATGGGTTGAGCCGCACGGTAGTTGAGGAGGATTTGTTGACCTCTAAAATCATAGCGTTGATATCCTCCCGCACGGGGTTTTAAATCGGTAAAGATAATATCCTTAAGCTGTAAGTTGCCATTTTTGGCGGTAAATGTGGGTAATATTGTCTCGGCGGCTAAATAGCGAAAGGCGAGTTGAACGTTGAGGGCGTAGGGGGTGGGACAAGGTGAACTTGAAGGGACTCCTTGATATAATAACTGGCGGCGTAGTGGTCCGGTTTCGGTGTTGTTGCTGTCTACTAATACGTTACTAAAGCCGAGATTTTGCCAGGGAAGATTGGGGAAGGAGGCGGTTCCTTGATCGCTTTCACTGATTACTTTACAGATATGAATCACCCGATTGGTTTGGTGTAGATAGGTGGGTAAATCGACGGATGATGTGATTGTGCGATCGCGATAATGAATTGGGTTATCTCGATAGATGTCTAAGCCGATTACTCGCGGTTGCATTGACTCCAATTTCTGCAATAATTGGACTAGAATTTCATCGGATAACGGATAGCGGTATTGGTTGATATCGGCTTCGGTTATTTTTACTAGCAAGAGGCGCGAGTCTAAGGCTTCTGTTGGGCGTAATCGGATTAATCCATCCAAGGCTTGCAATTCTAACCCTTGCCATAAACCCAGCGATCGCACGCCAATCACCACCACGCTGACAATCCCACTGATGACGGGAATTGTCCAAACTGGGGTCTTGACAGAATGCTCATTTTGTGCTGGAAGTTGGGATTGAACCCATTGGCGATTAAAGATGGATTTGTAGATGGGGTTATGAACTTTAAGTTTACCCTGACGCTGAACTACTAATCCGGAGAGTAGCAATTCCTGTTGGGTGTGACTCTCATCGGCGAGGATTTCTCCTCGGTGTAAGATTTGCTGATAGATGCGGAGTAATGGGATTAAACCATGGTGACTGAGGAGGATGCGATCGCGGATGGTTCTCAGATGTTCGGGATGATCAGTGAATTCCCAGTTTAGCAGAATCTGCGATCGCACGATTTGTTTCACGAATTCCCGTTCATTTGTGTCGGGGCGAATTTTACCCATAATGCTTCTCGATAAAACCGCTAACCGAGGGAAACTCAATCGGCTTATCGTCAGAGGTTTACCGATAAAATTATCGCAGAAATCGATAACTCGACTTAACCTACTCTTGTTGATAATTCTGTCTAACTGAGAGTCACAGGACAGTTGTACTAAATGACACAATTTTTGGGTGAGAAACGGTTGACCCCCTGTCCAATATAATATCTCTTCCAGTACCTTTTGCGGATGCTTGATTCTTCCTTCAAACCATTGACTTAAAATCAACGCTTCATCCAGTTTAAATCCCTGTAATTGAATCGCTTTGCCAATATTAAACGGTGTTTTGGTTTTATCTTTGATTAAATCCGATGGGCTAGCCACTCCTAACAAAGCAAAGGTTAAACGTTGATACCGTTTCTTCGTATCTCGTCCATTATAGTAGGCTCGAATTAAGGCAAAGAAATCATCGGTGGGAAAAGATAAATTCAGGGTACTGTCGATTTCATCGATAAAAATAACTAAATTTTTAGTGATCATGTCCAGCACAACCGCTTCAATAAATTCTCCCAACCGCTGTACAGGGGATAAGGAGTCATGTTCATCCCACCACTGTCGCCATTTGACGCGATTCGCCAGTCGTAATTCACTGACTAAACGATAAGCAATTCCCTTGTACCATTGTTGTTCGTTCGCCTGACGCCCAATGCGAGTTAAATCAACTACCGCACAGACAATTCCTTCGGCTTCTAGACGTTTTTGGGTTTGTACTCGTAGACTCGATTTACCCATTTGTCGGGAATTTAGCACATAGCAGAATTCGCCGGCTTTTAATCCTTCGTAGAGTGCTTTATCCGCCGAACGCCTCACATAACTTGTCGCATTCGGTGGTAAACTTCCGCCAACATGATAGTCATTTGTCATTGGTCATTGGTCATTGGTCATTGGTCATTTGTCATTTGTTACTCTCGTTCCTAGCCAGTAGGGTGGGCATTGCCCACCAGACTTAAGTCAATGACGTTCCTCTTAAGGGAATGCTATTGGGGAGGCTACGCCTCCCGTCAAAGGCTAAAGCCATTACTACGAACTACGAACGAACTACGAACCCTCCCCAAAATTAGCCAAGCGATAGCCAAAATAGTCACGATAAAGCTCACATCTAATTGTTACCTTATTTCTAGTTAGATGCACGATTCCCAGACTTTCAAGCTGATAGGCAAGTTTTGATGCCAATTCTACATCATTATTGGCATCCACCACCTTTTTTAGCGCCGTAATTAAGGCTGGATTCTCCTGCAATTCTTGCCAAATCTTCCGTAAATAATTCCCATAAATACCTGAATCCGTCGCCGCTTCATTCAATAGCTGGGTTAAGGTCATCGTTCCCAATGTTTGTAGTTCAACTAACGCTTTTTTAATTAAACCCGGATGTCCTCCCACCCAATTCATTAATAAATTAATATCAGCCTGACTTAATACCTGTCCATGCTTTTGAGCTAACTCAGTCACCTGTTCCGCTGTAAACTCGGGTAGAGGAATCATTACCCCCACATTAAACGGTGAGTGATTGATATCCAGCGGAATATAAGCTTCCGTCGAATGAGATACAATTAATCGCAGTTTTTTCCAATTATCAATGATTTTACTATCTTCATGCCACGCCCGCAGCATTCCAAAGAAATCTTGGGCAATAGGCAAATGAGCAAACAGGCGATCAACCGTATCCAAACCCAAAACTAGGGGGCGATCAATTTGTGCTAATAAATAGTCCTGAAAATAAGCCGAACAGTTATCATTACTACTGAGATCCATATCCCAATAGTCCTGGAGTTGTAGCGGTTTTTGTAGCTGACGACTGATACTGATACAAAACCAACGCAAAAATTGATCCAGATCTTGCACCACCGATTCTTCCGGTTTGCACAAATTTAAATAGACTCTGTGATAGCCTTGTTGTTGAGCCGAATTCAATAATTTTGCCATTAACTCCGTCTTCCCCATTTGCCGTGGTGCCTTAATCCGAATTAACGCACCCGGTTCCAAAAGAGTTTGATGACAGCGGGATTCAATCGGCGGGCGTTCGACGTAAAGATGATTCGCGATTGGAGAGGGGTGAGGAAAAGCCGTCTCCTTGATTCCCCCTTTGCCATCCCCTTGACAGAGTATATATCCCTTTTTTAACCAATCTCTGACAATCTTAAATTTGCCCTTTTTATCGGTATTAAGCTGAGGACAACTGGTGACCAAATGAGTATATACTCCCTTTCCCAGTCGCCGTTGCAGCGTCACTTCACTAATATTCAAATCCTGTGCCACCTGAATATCAGAACGTGGCAAATTCCGCTCATTAAACCGAACCAAGAAAGCTTGTCGCTCATCTTCTTCAAACAAATCATGAGCATCAGCGACTCGTTTTAGAAATGCATCCCACAACATATAGCCATTTCCCTTTAATAACCTGTAGGGGCAAGTTTAGCCTATAACTCGAGGATACCACCGATACCTTATCCAAAACACCCACCCTGACTTAAGATGAATGTCACTGATTTGAGGCTGGTGGGCAATGCCCACCCTACGATATATCAAATGTTTCGGCGATTCCCTACTGCAAATTTTCAGTGCCATTGGACTTAAGATGATGATACCTTTTGATACTTTTTGATACTTTTTGATACTTTCTGTCAATTCTCCAGCGCTAGGTTAGTGGGCAAATTGATAGGTTGCGGGGGGTTAAGGGCAGTAAGTTTACTCTTTAATAAGGATAGTCAGAAAATCCACGAATTGGAGCGAGGCAAGGCTAATCTCGCCGGATTTCCCATTTTCCAAGGACAAAGGAAAAATGACAGATGACAAATACGAACCTGAGTTTGTATCGGTTTACAAAGAAAACGCCAACCCCTGTACACTACGCAGTATTCTAGTCGTAGGGTGCGTTACGCTTCGCTAACGCACCAGGTTCGCTCCAGCCCCGTCATGAAACCAAACAGAATTTAGGGCTAAAGCCCTGACTACATAACAGTTTAAGGAGAAAACTATGTCTAATCGTAATACACTATTAATTAGCGCAAAACTGATTAGTTTAATCGCGGCAATGGGCTTAATTTTGCCCACAGGAGAAGCCGCAAAAGCCGCCACATTACGAGCCTTAAATGAAGGCTCTATTATAAATGTCTTTGAAGAATGTCTCAACGATGGCGGCGCACTTGATACGGGGAAAAAACCCAGACCAAAACCTAGTGATGACGCCCCCTGGGATCATAGTCCCGATTCCCCCAATGATGGCGTTGATGGCGATATTATTGGCGGCAAAGATAATCGATATGAACTCTACGGGATGTCTGTCAAAGAAACCGTTGATAGCATTTTGGTTGTCCTCAATGGCAATATGCCCTTAACTGGTGTAGAGGGAACTGATGCAGATGACGGTAATACGGGGTGGGGTGATTTATTCATCAACTTGACCGATCAAGACTTTACCACCGCTAGCGACGCGGGTGATTTATTTGCCGTTCGTTTCTCTCCCAACAGTGATTCAGGTGTACCAGAAGTAGGTTTATACGCCAATGTCACCGCCAAAAGTGTTACTAAAGAAAACAATGGTTTTGGCAGCATAGAAGCCTATAATAAAGCCGTGGTTACCCGAGACTGTATTCCCGGTTTATGTGAACCCAGTTTCGGGGATTTACCCGCCACGACAACCTATTTTGATCAAGGTCAAAGTCTCAACTCTATTGCATCGGGAGAGTTTATTGCCGATATTATCTATCTGAGTGATTCTGATTTAATAACGGCAGGTTACGACTTAAATCAGTTTGATGGCAATCACAATATTGCCTTTAAATTTGACAAATCCGGTATTTGCGAACGGGATTACTGTGAATCTGTACCTGAACCGGGTACAGTCTTTGGGTTAGCCACCCTAGGCGTAATTTTTGCCAGTCAAATCCGCAAACGTCGTCGGATTTAAACAAATTGTAGAGACGTTGCATGCAACGTCTCTACTACCCGTCGTTCATGACCGTTTCCAAGGAGGGATAAAGACCATGATTTTAATTCGGCAAATTGTACAACAAGCGCTCACCAATGGTTATCTTAGCGTTGAAGCAGAAGACCAACTCCGGCAATTACTACAAACCACAAAATATGGGTTAGAAGACATCAACGCCTTTATGAAATTGCAACAAGCGGTAATTGCGGGGATGGTGAGGCAAAAGTCACGAGAATTGAGCGCTGAAACATAGGGTAGGGCGCCGGTCTGTCTTATGTGTCAACTTGAGCTTCAAAAAGAAAGCGATACTTTGATCTGACCCCTCCCTAACCCTCCCCTGATCAAGGGGAGGGAACAAGGAACTAATTCATGTTCGTAGCGGCACGAATTTGTCCATTGGTGTCAACTTAAGCTTAAAATGAAAGCAAGACTTTGATGCTAACCCCACCCTAACTCTCTCCTGATCAAGGGGAGGGAACATTTCCCCCCTACCCCCCTCGTTTCCCCCTATTAGATCCCCCTTCCGTCCCTTACTTTTCACGGGATCTAGGAAACCTCTCTGGAAAACCTCTCTCCGAACCTCTCCCGACGCCTCTCCTACAAGGAGAGGGAAGCGGAATATATTTTTTTATTTGGAGAGGCTTTGAATTCTCCCCCTTCCGTGCAAAAAAAATTGTTGCACGGGGGATTAAGGGGGGTTATTTTTAATTATCCCCTTAATCCCCCGTTATAATTCAGTCCGCGCAGGCGGACTTGGTTTGTGTAGCAGCGATTTCAATCGCCGTGGCAAAAATGGGGTAAATTTCACTCCCCACTGTCTGGTTGTGATACCTTTTGATACCTTCTGATACCTTTTGATAGCAATAACCCGATTGAAGTTGATACCTAACGGGGGGTTCTGCACCAAAAAACCCCTTTTTAATGGACATAGTTCTAGATCATGATTTTAAGGAGAATAATTCTATGAACCGTTTAGATGTAGCGACAAGCAAACCAACAGCCACTCAACCGTCTCCAGCATCCAGCACCAAGGCGCGATCGCACAATACGCACAATAGTGTTTTCCGATGGCTGACGAGTTTTTGGAATGGTTTATTCGGCTCAAAATCACCCCCTCATAATCAATCCCTGGATGACAAGTCTCCAATATTGCTACAAGCCTTTATCCTCGAACCCATGTATACCCCCAGTGGTTTGGTGGATGGCATTGATGATACACCAGACTTAGCGACAATGGATATTGATACCCCTGAACTCCCAGAATTGGGTGAGGATTGGGATATCTCAGACGGGGAAAGTCAAACTTCTAGCAATATGGATGGGGATGTCGATGTAACCCTTGAAGATACGGCTGATAGCAGTGCCGAAACGACGCCAGAAACGCCACTGTTAACGGATCAACTGGAAGATATTCCTTTTATCAATCCTACCTTTGAGTCTGGCACCTTCACCGTCGGTGAAACTGGGGAGGTGAGTATTGATTTCCTCTTTGATGGCGGGGGTTATGAAGGCGAACTGGCTATCTTTAGCTTAGATGGCATGGATGAATTTGAACCCGGTTCAGAAGAATTTATCCAGGAAGCCGCCTCTCGTGCGTTGAGTGATTCAGAATTAGGTCATGTGGTGATATCTGACCAAACTGAAGGGGCGCGGTTCGTTGGTGAATTAGGAGAAAGTGACCGAAATTCTGGGGACTATCTAGGAGTTAAGACAGTCGAAATGCGTCCAGGGGATGAGTTTGGCTTTATGCTGGTTCCCAATAATACAGTGCAACGGGTGTTTGATAATCCCGATGTGGGAGGGGCGGCGCGTCCCCTATTTTCCATGGCGACAGCGAATCCAGAAGATGCCTTCCATACTGGACAAATTGCCGATGTCACGGGGGATGGAAGTACCTTTGTGATGGAAGATTTGCGGGTGGATACCAAGTCAGATGGGGATTATAACGATGTTATTTTCCAAGTGCGCGGGGCGACGGGTGAAGCCGCTTTAATGGATGAGGTGATTGAGTCTGGAAAGGATTGGCGGGAGACTGATTTGGGTCAAGCGTTGATTGATTATGCCGAACCTTATATTACTCCAGATACGCCTGATGATGGCGAACTATTAACGGATGAATTGGTCGGAGAATCTCCAACCGATGACATTCCAGTCGATGAGAGTGAAATAGTCACCGAACCGACAACTGATGAATCAACGGATGTTGTTATCGATGAACCTGTTAACAATAGTGAAATCGTTACCGAACCGACAACTGATGCATCAACCGATGTCGCTACCGATGAACCTGTTAACAATAGTGAAATTGTTACCGAACCCACAACTGATGAGTCAACCGATGTCGCTACCGATGAATCTGTTAACGACAGTGAAATCGTTACCGAACCGATAACAGATTTTGAACTCGCTGAACCTGTCCAGAATGAGTTTCCCCAGGAAAATCAGCCGTTAGTCGGCATTATTGATACAGGTTTCAGTGATAATAACCCCGATATTGACTATAGCCGAATTAGTTTAGGACAAGATCGGATTGATGGCGATAATAACCCTCTGATGGAAGCTGGTGAGGGGAATGAACATGGCACCCATGTTTTAGGAATCATTGGGGCGACTCAAGATAACGATATTGGCATTGAAGGGATTAATGATGATGCGCCAATTTGGGTTGGGCGTGCTGTGGGTTCTGGCAAATGGGCAGAATCATTAGTGGAATTTGTAGACGCGGCGCAAGAATCGGGTCAACCCAATGCTGTGGTTAACCTGAGTATGGATTTAACCCAAATTGATGCGGATGGAAATGTTACCACTCGTTATGAGTTTACACCTCAAGAACGATCCGCGATCGAGTATGCGCGTCAAAATAATGTCATGCTAGTGGTGGCGGCGGGAAATGATGGCGGCGTGATGTCCGCGTTGGGACAAGCCTCTCAAGAGTTTGACAATATTATTACTGTTGGTGCAGCCGAACAGTTTGACCCGAATACATCAGTTTGGAAAGGATTTGAGCGGAGTGACTTTTCGAGCTACGGTAACGGTTTAGACATTATGGCTAACGGCGGGACAATTGACCATCCCACCCTATCGTTGACGGATGAAGGTGTGGGAACAATGGCGGGAACCTCGGTAGCGACTGCCAATGTGACAGGAGCCGCATCGCAAATCTGGGCGGCGAATCCTGAACTGAGTTATCGTCAAGTGATTGAAATTCTCAAGGATACAGCAACGGATTTAGGCACACCCAACTGGAACTCAGAAACGGGTACAGGGTTGTTGAACATGGCGGCGGCTGTCAATCTGGCGAAGGCTACGCAGCCAGAAACTCATTATGCTCCCTCCAGTGTCATTCCTGAAAGTTGGAGTGGAGAAGGACAATTTACACCAGGGGAACGGGCAGTATCGACTCCCTTTATGGGTAAATACTATGACTGGGTTCCTTATACCATTCAATCCGGTGATACGCTCTCGGAAATTGCTCTCCGGACAATGGGGAATGGTTCTGCCACTTACTACAATTTTATTGCTCAACACAATGGTATTGCTAACCCCAATTTTATCTCTACAGGTAGTACCATTCAGATTCCCCAGGAAGTTTCTGCACCTGCTCCACCACCTAGCGAGAACCCTGGAGATAATAGTAATAGTGTCCCTAATCCCCTGCTAGGACGACAAGGAGTAGATTACTTCAAAGCACGTCCTCAATACTATATCAGTGGCAACATTTTCTCTTTATCGAACTATGGTTCTCATTTAGTTGATGGTCGTAGTCGGACAGAAGGAAACTGTACCTGGTATGCTCATGGTCGCTTGCTTGAGCTAAGTGGAAATCGTGCAGCATTGCAATCGATGAACGGCCACGCTAACGAGTGGCACTATCAAATTTCTAACGGCTCACAAATTGTTTCCAGTCCGCAACCAGGTGACATTGCACAATGGACAAGTAATGGTGCCAACCACGTTGCTGTGGTTGAGCAAGTTAATAGTGATGGGACAATTGTTATTTCTGAGTCCCACTACAATACAAATTGGGATGGCGGCGGTGCTGGAACACTTCACCACGTTCGTACAATTTCTGCAAGTAACCCAGACCGTTTTATTCGGGTTCCCGGTGTTCAAGTTGGAGGTGGTCAGTCAAATAGTGGAGCAGCTAATGAAACCTTTACGGGTCGAATAATTGCCACTATCGGTGCAAATGTTCGCTCTGGACCAAGTACGGGTAATGCTATTGTGGGCACCCGAAACTATGGTGCGCTTGTTACCTTTGATGAGGTCAAGACTGGTGAGTTTGTTTCCTTTCCTAGCTTAGGAACAGCAACAGACAAATGGTACAGGATTGCAGGAACTAATGAGTGGATTTCGGGTGCGATTGTTAGTGGCAGCCCAGAGAATTCGCTAAATGCACCTCCAGCGCGTCCCGGTGAACGGCAACAGTATATCATTAAGTCCGGAGATACCCTCTGGGGCATTGCCCAGCAATACTTACACAATGGTAGCCGCTGGCGAGAAATTACCAAAGCCGATGGCAGTACATTTACTGATGCGGAAGCGCGGCGACTGCAAATTGGCATGTCAGTCTATTTACCTGTCGGTTATACAACGGGTTCAGGAACACCCGTTACACCTTCTCCTAACCCCGAACCAAAACCGATTCAACCTCCATCTGGTAAACCTTACACAATAAAAGCAGGGGATACACTTTGGGGTATAGCGCAGCGATACTTAGGCAACGGTAGCCGGTGGCGGGAAATTAAGAAACCGAATGGCAGCAGTTTTACAGACGCTGAAGCCCGAAATCTGCGGATAGGTCAAGTTGTCTATTTACCTAATGGTAGTAACTCCACGCCGCCATCACCGCCTAGTGAAAGCGGATCGGCTGACTTTGGTAAGGCTCTTGCCTTTGTCCTCCGGTGGGAAGGGGGGTACTCCAATCACCCCAATGACCCCGGTGGTGCAACTAACAAGGGAATTACTCAAAACACCTACAATGCTTATCGACAAAGTAAAGGTTTAGCAACACGGGATGTTCGCCTAATTACCCAGCAGGAAGTTGAGGATATCTATTACACAAGGTACTGGAAGGCATCAGGCAGTCATCAGTTTTCTCACAAGTTAGCTACGGTTCACTTCGATACTGCTGTTAATATGGGCGTTGGCGGAGCAAGTTCGCTGTTAAACCAAGCTCATCAGTCCTCCAGCAGCAACGAAATGAGTCTGGTGAGGAAATATCTTGATTTGCGGGAAGCTCGGTATCGTGCCATCGTTTCTAATAATCCCTCAATGGGAGTATTTCTCAACGGCTGGCTAAACCGACTCAATTCCCTTCGCCATGAGGTTGGAGCCTAACTAACTGCATCGTTAGGTAAATGAAAAAAAGCGATCGCACCCCCTCTATCCCCAGCGTGCGATCGCCTAAAACACACCTCCATTTTGAGTCCGGGCGGGTTTTGTTGAAACCTTATCACAAACATCAAAATTAAACGCCTAAACCCGCCCCTACAAATACCTGGACT
>NZ_JBKHHI010000111.1:0-16862 GCF_046539235.1 Coleofasciculus sp. | reverse complement strand
TTATCAACCTTGTCTCCGTAACCATCAATCCTTAATGAAGCAACTGAGTATCTGGGATTATCTACAACGCCTACTGCTAACCATTTTCGTGGTTAGTATATTTGTCATTTTGCTAATGGTTGCTTGGGCAATTGTCGATGCCTTGATTCTTCTGTTTATAGGAATTGTAGCAGCTGTTATTTTACGAACCTTCGCCAAACCTATTGCTCGCTATACGCCTCTTAATACAAAAGCTGCGATTATTGTTGTCATCCTGTTGCTTCTTTTGTTACTAGCCCTTGGAATCTGGTTATTCGTTCCAGAAATTGTGACTCAAACTGAAGCCCTGATCACTCATGCAGTTGCGCTAAGGCGAATTGCACACGGGTACGAACTGCCAAATCTGACTCATTCTTCATCAGTTGCTCAAAATGAGCAACTATCTGCTGCCCATAATCTGGTTGTGTTTCGGCTACCCCTGTGGCTAATCCTTGCAACCCCACCACGGAAGCATAACGCACCACCCATTCGGGATCATGAGAGGTTACCTGTAACGTTTTCAGCACTCGCCCTTGGGCTGAGGGAATTTCTTCGGGAGACAATTTTGACCATTGTACATTTCCTAACCCCTTTGCCGCCGCACGACGCACGCTTAGAGCAAAGTCTGTTTCAGCCGCATTCAGTAAGGTATCTAAGGCTCTGGGATCAGCAAGTTGGGCTAATGCTCGAATCGCCCAAGCCCTTCCCCCATAGTTATATTCATCAAGCAGGTTGAGTAATGGTTCTACCGCTATGTCTCCTAATTGCACCAATCCATCGACGGCGGCGACGGCGGCACCGGGGTTGTTATAACTGAGAACGGCAATTAATGTGGGAATTCCTGCTTCTATCTTGGCGTTGGCTAGGGTTCGCACGGCGGCGAGTAAGCGCGGGGAAGAATCGGCTTGTTCAACGGCTTGAATGAGGTTTTGGTCATTTGTCATTTGTCATTTGTCATTTGTCATTCGTCATACTCGCTTCGCGAGAAGCAAGCTACGTCATTCGTCATTCATCATTGGTTACAAGGCTATAGCAAATCATCCATCAGGTTAATCACATGGATGGCTGCTTCTGATAGCTGAACGGATTCGCTGGCGGAGTTTTTCACTTCATGCTCTAATAACCCTTTGAGAGAAATGAGCTTTAAACTATTTTCCGCTAAGGTTTGAGCGATCGCATCTGCTGCTTTTAAGTAGCCAATCGCCCCTAAATCGGCTAATACAGCCCGTCGTAATTGTAACTTTTCTCCCTTCAGGGCTTGCACTAACCGATCGCCATAGGTGGGATTCTCGGTTAACTGATACATGGCTCGTGCGGCGGCGTACTTTATCCGTTCTTGATTATGCTCTAGGAAGGGTTCGATTAATGCGATCGCGTCTTTTGCCCTTAAACTGCCTAACGCTTCTATGACTGCATTATCAGGTTGCGCCAAGTGTGGTGATCCGGGTACGGGTGATCCCGCTTCTATCCCACCCTCTAATAACTGCATTAACTGAGGAACACAAACGGGATCACCTAACATCCCTAACGACTGCGCGGCGGCTTCCCGCACATAGAAATCCGAACAGTCTAGACAGTTTATCAGCGGCACAACGGCTTTGCGATCGCCTAGTTTCCCCAGGGCCCGTGCTGCATTGCGTTTCAAAGGATATCCGCCCGCCTCGGTACGATCTGCCTCTTCCTCTAGCGCTACAATCAAGGCGTCAATTACCGCAGCGTCTCGAATCCGAAATTTCCCCAGCCACCACGCCGCATAATAGCAAAGACTTAAATCATCCCGTTGTTTGAGGTTCGCCAGGGCTTGTTCTACTGTTAAAGACTCGCCACCACTCCATTGTGTCATTTGCCAAGAGTCATTTGTCATGTCATTTGTCATGCACTCGTCGGGGCGGGTTTAGTTACTTATGGGTGAAGTATGAAATGATAGTAGTCAAACCCGCCCCTACACACCCGGTTCTTTTGAACGAAGCGAAGGATCACACACCATGTCTGACTAGCGAAGTGAAAGGTCAACACGATTCTTACTTAGCTGGTAATCGGTAACAGATATGAAGTATTTTTTACCCCTTACCCCTTACCGTTTACCAGCCTTCAGTTTAATCAGCCAACTAACTGTCAGAATTCATGGGATGAATCTTGACAATTGTTCCTCCCATCCGAGTAATGCGGCGCATTTCTTCATTCATGCGATTGTAAGGCACTTTAATAAAGACACTGCCACTTTTGCGAAAGGGGTATTCATTTTTGTCATTGGTTTCGTTTTGACGCAAACCTGTGACTTCATAGGTAAAGAAACGACTCCCCGATGGGCTGTTAGGCGCACTGCTTGCTGCTACTTGACCTAGCATAGTAATCAATTCTCCTTTTAATTATCAATCATCCAAGTTTCTGATTTAAACCGATAAACAGCTATTTTTATCTGGCTTAATTCTCAACTTGTCTGCTCACTCAACATACCAATGGGACTAGAGTCTCAAGAGTTAGGAGATTAGAAATAATATAACGATTTCCGCTATTTTCTCTCTAGTCCTAATCTCTCCAGTCCCCAGTCCCATCTGCTCCGTTGAGATCGGTTCAATCTCCCTCTTTATAGCAGACGTCAACGTCTGCCTTCTTGGACTAAGCTGGTGTAATGCTCGCCACTTTACCCCCTAGACGGTTAATCTGTTGGAGTTTGTTGGATAATTCCTCATAAGGAACTAAGAAGGCTTTGCTACTGCGACGCACTTTCGGATATCTGGGATTAATAATCCCCGCTACTTCGACGCGATACACTTTGCCTTGTGTGCCATAGGGAACAGGACCGCCTAATGCCTTACTTGGGGTTTCACCCTTCCCAGACTGGCGATATGCCCAGCCTTCATTGCTACCCGATGGTCCAACCACGGCTGAAGCAAAATTCTGTGCTAAATCAGTCGCCAGACGTGACTCACTTCCTGCCAACTGAGCGCGATCGCTATTGGCATAACCGCGATACAGTTGGAACATACGGGTAAACCCGACGGTTTTCTGACCCCGTTGAGTGACAAAACCGCGATAATACGGAACGATATAATCGCCGAAGTTCTCTTGATACTCTTCACTGTCAATGTAAGAGTCAATATCGGCGTCGTATCCTTGGGTTTCGTACAAATCCAGGTGGTAAATTACCTCAGACTCATCATAAGGTGCGCGACCCAATAGGTGCTTGTAATTGAGTTCAATTACACGAGTTTGAAAATTGCCGTAGAAAAACTTGGTTTTATAAAGTTCTGATTTGGCAACGCAACGCACAAACTCGCGCACGTTTACATACCCGTTCCGCAGCAATGATTCGGCACTGGTTAAGCGTTCAGACGCCATCACATAGTCATTGCCCAACAGTTGACGGTATACGGCACGGATGACCGCTTGAATATCATATTCAACCCAATCAGGGCGCAATTCTACCGGAGTTGGATTACTATACGCTTCTGTCCCTAGTCGGGAAGCTGCTGTTGTAATAGCCACTTAAATTTCTCCTGATTAAACGCCAATGTTGAAATCGTGAAGTACCCCAACTTGCTTCGCTCTTATTTGGCTTCCAACCTTTTAAAAACAAGGACGGTCTTATTCGTCTTTGGGATTTCCCGCTTCATCCGCCGACGCCTCCAAAGGTTGCCCTCTATTGGTCTTACTCCGCGTCCACAGGCAGATGCCCGTCTTCCACAGGCAATGATATTTTGTTAGTCCGCTTGGTTTTCGCGGTTTATGGTTGTACAGACGCGCCAGTTTGGTCTGTACTATCTGTACTATCTTTAAGCGGGTATGATGTTCGTCACCTTACCGCCCATCTTATTGATTTGTTGCAACTTTTGGGAAAGCTGCTCGTAAGGGACGTAATATTCCGTCTGACTGCGGCGGATTCGGGTCATGCGTCCGGGTTTGGGGATTTGAATCACCCGCACGATATAAATCTGCTCACGAGTTCCGCCCTGAGTACCCACGATCGCTTGTCCTTGCGAATCAGCGTAGATCGCTGACGAGGTATTCAATGCGACTTCCCGCAACAGACGAGAACGATTTCCCGCCGGCTGAGTGCGATCGCTACTGCCTAATCCGCCAAATAGTTGGAAAATCCGGCTATACCCTACGCTTTTCTGACTACGTTGGGTTTCAAATCCAATCAGATAGGGAACAATGGACTGACCAAAGTTCTCTTGATACTCCATTGAGTCAATGTAGGAGTTGATCTCTGCCTCATACCCCTGTTGATTATACAGGTCAGTATGATCGGCAATCTCTGACTGGTCGTAGGGCGCTCGTCCCAAAAAGTGCTTATAATTCAGTTCGATAAATCGCACTTGTGGAGTGGAGTAGAAAAACTTCTCCCGGTATAGTTCCGATTGACCCAGGGTTCTAATAAAATCGCGAACTGTTATTTCGCCATGACGCAGCAATGATTCAGCACTGGTTAACCGATCAAACTCCATCAAGTTATCGTTTCCGAAGACTTGTAGATAAGCGGCTCGGATCACCAATTGCAAATCATCTTCTGTCCAATTTTGACGCAGCTCCACTTTTGGAGACTCGGCAAATGCAGCAATTCCTAATCGCCTTGCTGCCGTTAAACTTGTCATCTCAACCCTCCCTGAAAATGAATAAAACGATACCCGGAAACGCCAACAATTGCTAACCCTTGCCAGCTAACAACTGCTTGCCTTTCCGGGCAAGGCGATCAATCTAGCTCAGGGCGTTGATCGCATAGTCAAGATAGGAATTGGCTTCAACGGCAGGATCGCCAGTTAAACCATGGTTAGCTTTGATGTACTTGAGGGCTTCAATGTACCAGCTAGGAGACAGTTCAAATGTGCTGTTGATTTCATCAATCCCAGCAATCAGGTACTCATCCATCGGACCGGTGCCACCTGCAACTAAGCAGTAGGTTACCATCCGCAGGTAGTAACCAATGTCACGAGAACACTTGGCTTTTCCTTCGGGAGTAGAAGCATAGTTCGGTCCCTGCATCTGAGTGGTGTAGGGGAACTTTTGGTACACCGCGTTAGCTGCACCGTCGATCAGCATTTGCGCTTTGTCAGTTAAGGCTCTAGCTGCCTGTAAGCTGGTTTGAGCTTGCTTAAACCGACCAAAAGCAACTTGGATTTCGGTGCTGCTTAAGAAACGTCCTTGTGAATCGGCAGCGGCGACTGCTTCTGTCAATGGCGTCTTCATCGTTGAGATATCTCCTTAATCTTTTGCTTACTTTTTCAAACGTGTTGATGAAGTTGAAACTTCAACAGGCAATCTTTTTTTACCTTGTTTTAGGCAACCGCGTTGGCAGCCATGTCAAAGTAGCTACCGATTTCGGACATTAAAGCGCTGCAATCACCAGGAGTGATATTATTACGATCATTTGCCATTGCGATCGCGGCATCCTTCATTTTTTGCACGCCAGCCGCAACAGACGCTCCGGGTACACCCAGCGCTACATAGGTTTCACGCAAACCGTTTAGGCAGCGATCGTTCAGTACACTGGAATCTCCGGCAAAAATTGCGTAGGTAACATAGCGCAGGATGATTTCCATATCCCGCAAGCAAGCCGCCATCCGACGACTGGTGTAGGCGTTACCACCTGGAGCAATTAACTGAGGCTGTTCCGCAAACAAAGCACGAGCCGCGTCAGCAACGATTTTAGAAGAGTTGCTGGTGATCCGGTTAACCGAATCCATCCGCTTGTTGCTTTCTGCCACCATTGCATTCAAAGCATCTATCTGAGAGCCGGTCAGCATTTCGCCTCGCGTATCAGCTTGGCTTACCACCTTGGTGAATGCATCAAACATGAACTCAAATCCTCCTTTGCTTGGTTGAGTCTAGGGTTTACATCTAGACAGGTTAGGTCGAGACAGTGAAACCTTAACACCTCATCTGGTCTGTTCTCACAGATACCAATCACGTTCTCAGAAGGAAAACGTAAACTGAGCGTCAAGAAACCTGAGAAGATTTCCGGCTGATTATGAGAACCCTCCAAATAACGGTTATTTGGCGTTTTGGTTAACATTTACCTGTCATCTTTACCCTTCAGGTTACTTTTATACAATGATGTTGAGTTTTTATTTGTTACAAATTATTAAGTTTTTCATCCTTGGCGGATCAAACTCACCAATCCTGCGGATGTCCAAACTGCTCAAGCTACCATTGCCAGAGGGTTACAGATTTCCGGATTACGATACAACCGGTCTTGTCCAGTTCTGTCTAGGGGTGGAGATCTTGATCCCCCTCTTTATCGCCTTTATGAGAACTTTGGTAATAATTACTTAAGCAAATATACTTACTAAAGATTACTACCTGACTTTTTCGTGATTACAAAGCACTTTAGTATTAAAACTTTAAAGTCACGATAACCCCCTACCCCTTAACCCCCTTATCCATTAAGAAAGATTACGTTGAATGAGATGATGTGCCAGACGGGAATAGAAGGCTCAAAGCTTTGGTAAATCAGAGATTGCCCGTAAGTTTTTGGCGTCGCATTCTTAACAAAAGTAAACTTAAAATCGCTGATTAGTTTTCAAAATGTAAACTTTTTAATCAAAGGAACCATTCTTAGCCCTTTCTATGAGAAGGTTTGAGCAAAATTATGTACAATGACATGCAACTTAATATTTTTTAACGCTTAAAAATATTCAGCCTATTGTATAAAGAAACCTATGGATTAGACTCCGGCGAATATCGCCACCTCGATCAATAGATCAATGATTCAAACAACGTTTAGCTAGGAGATATGAAAAAATGCTTGATGCGTTTTCCAAAGTGGTAGAGCAAGCCGATAAAGGTGGTGCCTATCTGAGTGGCGATCAAATCAACGCACTTTCAGCGATGGTGTCGGAAAGCAATAAGCGTTTAGATACGGTTAACCGTCTCACCAGTAACGCTTCCATGATCGTCGCTAATGCGTACCGAGAATTAGTGGCTGAACGACCCCAAGTGTTCGCTCCCGGTGGTGCTTGTGACCATCATCGTAACCATGCCGCTTGTATCCGGGATATGGGCTTTATTCTCCGTTATGTCACCTACTCCATGGTGGCAGGAGATGCCAGTGTAATGAATGACCGTTGTCTCAATGGTCTGCGGGAAACCTACCAAGCGCTAGGAACACCTGGAGATGCCGTAGCATCAGGGATTGGCAAGATGAAAGATGCTGCGATCGCGATTGCCAATGACCCCAATGGCATTACCCAAGGAGATTGCAGCGCTCTGATGTCTGAGTTAGCGAGCTATTTTGATACAGCAGCAGCAGCCGTTGCTTAAGGTCGATTGAACGGCTTTTTGATAATTAAATCTGACAACTTAACCAGGTCAATCATTTAGGAGAACAAAAATACTCATGAAAACCCCAATTACCGAGGCGATTGCTGCCGCTGATGTGCGCGGTTCTTATCCGACTAATACTGAAATGCAAGCCATTTTTGGTCGTTTTAGTCGGGCGAAGGCGGGTCTAGATGCTGCCAAAGCGTTTACGGATAATGGTCAGGGCTGGGCTGAAGCCGCGGCTAATCATGTTTATCAGAAATTCCCCTACACCACTCAAATGGAAGGACCCCAATATGCCTCGACTCCAGAAGGCAAGTCCAAGTGTGTGCGGGATATTAACAACTACTTGCGTGTCATCAGCTACTGCTGCGTAGTCGGTGGCACCGGTCCACTGGATGAATATGTGATTGCTGGCGTGAAAGAATTCAACGCGGCTCTAGGTTTGTCCTCCAGTTGGTACGTTGCGGCTCTCGAATTTGTCCGTGACAATCATGGTTTATCGGGAGATGTTGCTGGAGAAGCGAACATTTACCTCAACTATGCCATCAATGCTTTGAGCTAGAAACCAGTACGGCTACCAGGGAAATCATGGATTCAGTCTAGATGTTTTAGAACATTTGTTTTCCTGTACTAGCCTGTATCGGGTCTGGAGGATAGGCAATGAGCAGTTGTTGTCTATCAATCAGACCCGAATCTTGTATAAAATAACATTGATTAACTTAAATAGATATAAAAAGCTCCAATTTTTTGGATAAATGACTACCGATTCTCCCCCCCAACCCATAAGTTCGGCAGAAACGGCGATCGCGGCCTTAAACGGAGACGATAATCAGTTGCGCTATTATGCCGCTTGGTGGTTGGGTAAGAATAAAGTACAAAACTCGTGGACGGTGCTATGTGAAGCCCTCCAGGATGAAGCCTATCGTACTCAAGCGGGTGGATATCCCTTGCGGCGTCAGGCGGCGCGAGCATTGGGTGAGTTAAAAAATCCCCAAGCTGTACCTGCGTTAATTTCTGCCTTAGATTGTCCGGATCTCAGCCTTCGAGAGGCAACGATTCAGGCTTTAGCCGCGATTGGCGATCGCACAGCTATCTCCCCCTTGCTGAATCTGCTAAACGCTGAAGCCGAGCAACCCGATGAAGCCTTGATTGAAGCGTTAGGCAGGTTAGAAGTTTGGCAAGCCCGTCCCCAGATTGAACCCTTTTTAACCCATCAGTCGGAACGGGTTCAATGTGCGGCAGCTCGGTATTTATATCTATTGACAAAAGAGCCGCAATATATTGAGCGGATCATCAAGAATTTGGATCATCCGAATATGTATTTGCGCTGGGCGGCGATGTTTGACCTAGGCGCGATCGGTCATTTAGCCGCAGCGCAGGCGATCATTGAGGCGAAGGTGCCGAATAGTTTAAAACTGCTGAATATCAAGCGAATGTTAGAAGCCATCTTAGAAAGTGATCCAGAAGCCGAATCCAACCAGCCAGATAAATGCCAGTTTCTGATGGATACCATTGATCAGTTGTTAATTCAGCTATAGCAGGGAAGATGAGGGAGATGGGGAAGAGGATTACCCATCAACAATGAACAATGAACCATGAACCATCAACAATGAACCATGAACAATGAACCATCAACCATGAACAAGTCGGCTAGCGATGATGTAATCAGCGCCTTAATTGGGTCATTAAGTCATCATCATCCGGCTGTCCCAGCCGCCGCCGTAGACGGATTAGTGAAATTGGGGTCAGCTAGCGTTAATCCTTTAATTGACGCCTTTGAAGCCTCTGGTGACCAAGGGGTGCAAGCCCATATCATTCAGGCGTTAGCACGAATTGGCAACCCAAAGGCGCTGAGTTTGTTAGAAGACGTTGTGGGCACATCCGTCGCCAATCACTGTCAAGGAAATGTCCGGCGCGTCGCTGCACGCGGGTTAGGGCGGATTGGCAGTTTAGCTAAAGATGCAGCAATTATTCGTCAAGCCATAGACAAATTGACTTGGGCGTTACTGACACCAGAGGATTGGGCGCTGCGTTATGCTGCGATCGCGTCCTTACAAGATATTGCCCAACCAGAAGTTATGCCTCCCTTACAACAGGCGTTGACTCAAGAGTCGGATCGGGTGGTACAAGCACGACTCAATCGTGCGATCGCACAGTTACAATCCAGCAGCTAGTTGCTAGCTGCCAACATTAGACTTACCTGTGCTTGTGGCAATGGTTTCGGTTCAATTCTCTGACAGGACTCAATCGTTTGAATGTGGGGTCGCACGGCTTTTAAGCTAGCCAAATTTAATAAAACTATATCTTCGTACACTGAATCATCAGGAGTTTCAACCGCCAAAATCAAATCGTCCAGATTATTTTGTTTGATAACAACATTCAGACATCTCAAAAATAAATCACGTTTCTTGTGGCGAACATTGACCAAGTACCAATTACCGGGAATAGACGGCGGTTCTTCTGGCGGATTGATAGGTTTGACTGGTGGTAATTCCAAAACGACTAAAAGTCCTTTCTGCTTACTAACTAAGGTATCCGGGTTTCCGGGTTTAACCATTCAGGAAGATTATAGCAAACGGGGAGTTTGAGGGGAAATCTTAAATCCCAACGCAATTACTGTTCGGTTTAAAAAACAACCGAATGGGTGTCATTCGAGAATTATTGCCAAGCTATTATTTTTACTAACCCAAAAGGCTCTCTTGCACTTTTGCTTATAAGCAAAGCTTATTATTGCTGAAAATATTATAGGACAAGTCTTTCAGATCAATAGTTTCAGAAAGCAATCAGCAACATTAGGATTTTTCACCCTAAGGGCAAGAGAGCCTGATTCAGTGTGCGGAAGGTTACATCCGAGCTAGGGCGTTTATTTTAGCCAGTTTGCTCTGATCTAAACCACTCAAATCTTCCAACTTTAGCCACTCTTCTTTGACTAACCTAGCGAAAAGAAACAGGAGAGCGGAATAGTCGTAGTCGTACTTGCCATCAATATCGTGCCGCCTTGCACTTAAATAATCGTGCAGACGCCAAACCTGATCGAGTTCAGTAACTCCACTGGCGTATTCCCGCACCTGTGTGATCAAAGCATTCGTTTCTCGTTGATACGCTTTCTCAAAAGCATCTTTGGCAATTTGCTGCTCTACTTCAGACCAAATAATTTCGTTTACTTGCATTCTCCAGTATGACGAACACTCCCAATAAAGGCAGGGAGTGTTCGCTCAATCATTTACAACTTGCTATAGTTTACTCCTACTCAGGATGGCTTTAGCGAGCCAAGTTGAGTAACTCCTTCGGCGAGGCTAATAAATCAATTGCCACAAAGTAGATTTTGTTCTCAGGGTTGAGCAAGAATCGCCACGCCATATTCATTCCTACTCCGGCACCGAACCAAGGCGTTTGCACTTTACCTGTGACTTTGATCTGAGTATATCCCTCTTCTGTCGGTTCAGAAACTCCCTGTTCCGGCAGCAGCTTCAGGTTCTGGCATTCTTCCCGGAAGAAGCGGTAAACGGCATCTTTACCAATGATCGGTCTTTGGAACGGAGGTTGCAGCGCTCCATCATCAGTGAACAGTTGGATCAGGGCGTCAAAGTCATTGGCATTCATGTAATTCATGTAGCTCAACACCGTCGGATTGTCAACTCCCTGGATCGCCACCGATGTCCGTTTAGACATGTCCTTAGGCGGAACAATCGGCTCAGTCACCTTGTTGTAGCTATCCAGTTTACTCGGATCAAACCCCATATCCACAACCGAATTCCGCAGCACCGTAATTTGCTGTCCCGGATCGAGGTTGCGAATGGCTTGTAGCACGGCGGCGGCATTGGCGGATAAGCGATAGCCTTCGGGAATGGGTGCGACTGTTCCCTGTTCCATCCATTGTCCTAGCTGATACCAAAAGCCCAGCTTGATATTAGCCGACCAACTGGCATAGGTGCGGCTAATCGGCGTATCGGCGCGGTTTGCCAAGTCACACATGACCTGAGTCTGCTCTTGGAAAGACATTTGCCGAATTTGATTCAAGGTTCCTTCTGCAAGCACCATACTTGCTGCTCCTGGTGCAGCAATAGTGATGGTTTTGCCCATTTCCAGGTAAGCAAACCAAATTAATGCCAATTGATCTTCAGCGCTAAGTTGACTGAAACGGGCAATGGTAGCGGGTACAGCATCAGCTGTGAGGGTTTCAGGAAATATACTACGAGCCGAATCAATGGTAAAAGGCATTCAGGATCTCCTGTTTAGGTAATTTATCGAAATACGACGTCAGCGCTTGCCCTGAGCTGTTATGGACTCTCTGGAGGCAGGCAAAAACTTTATTCACTACAAACAATATTAGCAAGCTGTGAACAAATGTAAATATATATTTGGTTTTTTTGTATCTTTTTTGGCAGTTTTTTATCAGCTACAAGTGCTTATGATTTTCATCAGGCTTATCTATCATTCTGGGGAAATTGGGAAACCTGTCAAAATGTCTCTATGGAGGTACAGTCCTGAACCCTTGCTTAGTCGTGGTTTCAGCTTGATTGTTACCCCGTAAGCCGTTAGAATTTAGGAAATGTTTGAGCAGCGAGACAAATTGAGTCCGTATTGGGTGGAGAAATCCCAAAGTATTAACGAACCGTTGGTACGTGGCTATGAGTACCTAGAGGCTGTACGTCAGTTAGCATTAGAGCCACGTATGGTGGATATCAGCGATAATCCTCGGGTACGCGATCGCATCTGTACCTGGATTGGTTACAACATTGATACAGTCAACGCTGAACTCAATTCTTGTCTCAACGCCTGTCATGATTGTTTTCATCCAGAATTACGTCGTCCCATCCAGATCGGGGCAGCGCCATTAGCCCAGGAGTATGGGATTGATGGCTTTTGCAACATTCTCCTCAATCCAGTTACCATCCTCGTTGATGTGGGACGAACAGCACCGTCAGATTGGTTAGGTATCGTTGTGCATGAATATGCCCATGCTCATTTAGGATCTCCCGGTCATGATCGGCGGTTTTTTGAAGTTTTGTCTCATCTTTGCTTAGGACTTGGATTAAGACCTCCCGTCTGGCAGCCAGATTTGGAAAACTATTTGCGAAATTGGCCCCACTGTCGATCACTAGCAAATCCCTTGGCGTTCTGGATGGGTTACTTTTAGTCGGGAACGGGAAGATGGGGGAGCGGAGGTGCAAAGGTGCGGGGGAGATGGGGAAAAGATTCCCAATGACCAATGACCAATGACTAATTTTGTAAGAAGGTTACATAATCCGTTATCTAACTGTGGGGGGAGAGGGGGAGCAATAAGACCGACGCCATAATTTTTAATGGGGCGTTGGGATACACTGGACTCCCCCAACATCAATGTGGTAAATTGACATAGACTTCGATACATCTGCTCACAAAGCTAGTTGAAATTGCTGCAGTGTGAGTTGATTCTCGAATTCGATAATCAACACCTCGACTTCGCTCGGTGTTGACGCTGAGCGGAGTCGAAGCGTCAACAACCAACGCAAATCAAACTAACCAGTACCGCCGGGCTAGCGGGAATGGAAACTGCCTGTGCAGACGGTCTACCGGGGACTGAAATGTACTTCTCAGTCTAGGTAAGTGTCGAAATCCCGCAAGGCTTCCGCCGTGAGCGTCAGCCGAACGGGAAAAACCAGGAAATCCAAGTTGTGAAGCTTGGAAGCCCACACCAGAATATTTGATTTGGTGTGGGATGATGTCACATAGTTGAAAGTTAAGGTTTGTAAGATTTTCTAAGATTACGGAGATTTAAACGTGGCGCTACCTTTATTGAGCTACACTCCGGTAAGTCAAAATCAGCGTGTCGCTGGTTATGAAGTACCGGGGGATGAGCAACCAAGGATTTATACAACCGAGAACATCCTGTTCGGCACAGACTTGGATGAATTGATCGAAGCGGCATACCGTCAGATCTTCTTCTATGCCTTTGCTTGGGATCGAGAACGGTTCCTAGAATCCCAACTCCGCAATGGTCAATTGACGGTGCGGGATTTCATTCGTGGCTTGCTGCTGTCGAAAACCTTCTACAACAGCTTCTACGAGAAAAACAGCAACTATCGCTTTGTTGAACAGTGCGTGCAACGGGTATTAGGGCGCGATGTTTACAACGAACGCGAAAAAATTGCTTGGTCTATCGTTGTGGCGACGAAGGGGATTAAGGGCTTTGTTGATCAACTACTCAACAGCGAAGAGTATCTGACCAACTTTGGCTATGACACCGTTCCCTATCAACGGCGTCGTGTATTGCCTGGTCGCCGTCAAGGTGAAAGACCCTTTAATATTAAATCACCCCGCTACGACGGCTACTACCGCGCTCAACTGGGCTTCCCCCAAATTATTTGGCAGAACGAAGTACGCCGCTTTGTCCCGCAAGACAAGCAGGCTAAAGCCGGTGATCCGACGAACTTCCTGGATATGGCACGGGGAGTTAATGCCAAACCGAATCCGCTTCCCCGCGTGTCTGCCCAGAATATCAATTACATGGCTCGTGTACCGCGCAGGTAAGCGTTAGGTAGCGGATGAAGCACGCCGCCGCAGTACGGTTAGGACTGTGTTAAAGGCTGGGGGGAGAGGGGCAATAACCTCAATCCAGTCCCCAGATTTATTGTCCGTCCTCTGGTCTCCTTGGTTAGGAGAGAGGGGACGGGCAATTGCATTGGGATGCTGTAATCGTAGTCGCCATGCATGAAGGGCTTGTCCAGGGAGATTGACGCCGATATCTCGACCTTTACTATACAGGGGGTCACCAACAATCGGGTGTCCGATATGGGCGGTGTGGACGCGAATTTGATGGGTGCGTCCGGTTTCTAGTTGGAAGTGGATTAGGGTATAGTTACCCAGGCGTTCTTTAATCTGCCAATGGGTAATTGCTGGGCGTCCGCCTTTTTCCACAGGAACGACTGCCATTTTTTTGCGATCGCTGGGATGACGTCCGATGGGGAGGTTAATGGTGCCAGTTTCGGTGGCGGGAGAACCATAGACAACGCCGAGATAGTCTCGACGGGCGGTTTTGGCTTTGAGTTGGGCTTGTAGGTGATGGTGGGCGTGGTCAGTTTTCGCGATCGCGATCGCACCGGTGGTATCTTTGTCTAAACGGTGGACAATTCCGGGACGTTGGACACCACCAATTCCAGCTAAGTTAGAACAATGGGCAAGCAGGGCATTGACAAGTGTGCCATTTTCGTGTCCAGGAGCAGGATGAACAACTAAGCCAGGGGGTTTGTTGACAATCAGAATTTGGTCATCTTCATAGAGGATATCCAGGGGAATCGCTTCCGGTTTTAGGTCTAAGGGTTTGGCGTCAGGGATAGTTAGGTGGATAGAGTCTCCGGGTTGAATGGTGGCTTTTTTTGAGGTGCAGAGGTTATGGTTAAGCTGTACATTGCCCTCTTCAATCAGTTTTTGGATACGCGATCGCGACAAATCCGGTAATTGTTGAGCAAGATAGCGATCAAGTCTATCACTGTTTTCTTGGTTGTATAAATTAATTTCTTTCACGCTTGTTTGACTTAGTTCCGTCCTATAGACCCAGATCAACCTTAACCTGTAGGGTGGGTTAGGCGGTACTTAAAAATAACAAATGACGAATAACAATCAAACCTCAACCAAATTTCCCACCATGCGATCGCGCCCTTCTACCTTTGCCTTATACAGTGCTTGATCTACCTTTCCGAAAGGGGTGCTGTTAGTTGGACCTCCGGGAACAGGTAAAACGTTATTGGCGAAAGCGATCGCGGGTGAAGCTGGAGTTCCTTTCATGAAGTCGGTCATGCGATCGTGGGGACGCTTTACAATACCAAGTTGCAGTCTAAGGTAAAATCTGTCATGGTTCGCAGAATGCAGTGAAACGGAATGACGCTCGCGCATCTGTCCAGATTCGCGTATCTCGTTCCTCGCTATAGCGAAAGCTTCATGCAACGCTGTTCCTAGACATGATAGAACGCAACTCGGTATCATCTTGCTGATTGAGTTATCTTGTAGCTTGTCGGCGCAAAAGTTCCTGTCTCAGCGTAGGCAAAATAAAATTATGAGGCAGCAAATATTCAAAAGCTGCCCGGGATTTCTGGCAAGCTTGCCTAAACCCTTCATCCGACAGATTGTCATGAAATTGTTGCACCCTATCTCCAATCTGATGCACTTGCGAGTAAGGAACAATAACACTAAACTCCTCCCATTTCAAATCCCCCAGATCAGGAAATTGCTGATTCGTATCAATGATAATGGGAATACGTCCGGCTGACATGACTTCCCAGAGTTGGAAGCAACCATTCGTGTCTCCTCTCATCACCAGTATATAGGCGTTATTTTGAATAGTTTGGATATACTCTTTTCTCTGGCGTTCTTTTTCTTCCTTGGGCAGGATAAAGTAGTCTCCTGTTCTCTCGGTAATCGATGTTTCGAGACTTTTTGCCCTTCGCGCTTCCTCAATGACCTTCCGCCTTACCCGTGCAGCAATCACTCTTCGCATCGACATAGTTAGATTGCGATTAACCAAGAGACTGCCTGCCATCCATCCGACTGTATTATTGGGGATGGGGAAATGACGTAAGACAGAATTCACCTTTCCGGGATATCGGGTATGTCCGACAAAACCAACGGTTGGTTTTGAGGGTTTTTGGAGTTGGGAAATCTTATGTCCAATATCGTAAAGCCAACTGGGTTTAGCTACTGATTGTTCAGCTTCACAGCGATAGGTTGAGCCCGCAAAAGCGATTTCCCCGGATTTTGGTTTATATTCCCAACCTCCGATGAAACTGATCAATGTTCGATTTGATGCTAAAACTTGCTGATTAAACTTACGAACGGTTTCCCAGTGGGTACGACCTAGGATGTAATCTTTGATGTCATTGGGAGTGACAACCAGATTCCCCGCATCTTCTAAATCCTTAAACCAATGAAATTTGACGACTCCTTGTAATTTCTCTCTGAGCAAATTCCAAAACTCTAATTCAGGATCAGTGTCTGGTGGAGTCCTATGCATCAGTAAGGGAACCGGACGACATCCTGACAGGACAAAGTCGTTCTTGACCCATATTTCCAAAGGATTTTGAACAGACCACATGGCTTACTTATTATATAGAGATTTTGAGAAAATAAATGAGACTTAGAAACTTTGGCAGGGGCGGGTTTATTGACGGAAGCACCAGGGGTAGCAGGAGAGGTAAGAGTTTCATAGAGCGATCGCGCGTAATGTAGGAATGGGATATTTCCAGGTTAAAGGGAAAAGGAGAGTTGTGATCTTTGACAACCTGCGAGGGAATCTGGCGCGTCAGGGGTGTAGGGGCGGGTTTCACGATTACCGTTTCTTAACCTCACCCAGATGTAACTAAACCCACCCTGAATTTAACCATTCACTTGTTTTCCCCTGATCCTAGACGTGCCATGGCACGTCTCTACATAAGTAAAACTAATCAAAACATTACCATATTGCGTGGCTAATGAATCTAAAGAAATGTTGCAGCTTTAGAAAAATTAAGTTAAATTTTATTACAGAGACAGATACAGGAGACACCACTCATGCAAGAACAAGAAACCAAGTTAGGCTTTACCACCTTCGCTGAAACCTGGAA
>NZ_JBKHHI010000110.1:0-16868 GCF_046539235.1 Coleofasciculus sp. | reverse complement strand
ATGAACGGGTGGCGTCTCTTGAGGCGAAGATGATGGTGTTGGAGGGATTGGTTAAGGGAGGCTAATGTTCAGCAACCTGTTGGCACAAAAGAACTAACAATTCACCTAGACAATATTCTTAGTCATACTGACACCGAAAGCGAATGGGATGAAAGCTGATGAGGTTCTGAGACGATATGCAGCAGGGGAACGGGATTTTCGCCGTATAAGTCTTCGTGGTCAATCATTCAAGGGGAAAAATCTTTCGGGAGCCGATTTTAGTGAGGCGGATATTCGAGGGGCAGATTTTACTAATGCTTACCTCAAAGATGCCAAGTTCTGTGGAGCAAAAGCGGGACTCCAGCGACGATGGGCAACGAGTTTAGTTATAGGCTTGTGGATACTATCAGGGCTATCAGGGATATATGCATTATTTTTCGGTACTGTCGCAGCATATATGTTTGACAGAGGGATTGTACTCATTATCACTGCTTGTGTCGCCTTCATAACGTTTGCTGTCTCCTGGCTTGTCGATATTCGCAAAGGTCTAGTGTTAGGTTTTGGTACTTTTGCTGGAGTTTTCGCTGTCGTTGGAGCTTTAGTTAGAGCTGTTGCTATCGCTTTCATTGGAATTTTTATTTTAATTGGAGGAGGTGGCTTTATTTTCGCTGTTATTGGAGCTTTCACTGGATTTTTTACCGGATCTCTTACTTTGTCTCTCACTGTCGCTGTTGTTGTAACTGTCACAATGGTAAGTTGTTATATTCGCTGGCTTACCTTAGCTGAAGATAAAGAATTCGATTGGATTTGGAGTTTTGCGATCACCTTTGCCGCTACGGGTGGAACCAGCTTTCGCCATGCTGATTTAACCAATGCTGACTTCTGTTGCGCTACACTTAAGAGTACAGATTTCAGAGGAGCTAACCTCACCCGGACTTTCTGGCAAAAAGCTGAAAAACTTGATCGCGTTCGTCCTGGTAAAACTTACCTAAAAGATGCACAAGTGCGGCAATTGCTGATTACAGGACAAGGACAAGACCAAAATTTTGACTACCGAAACCTGCGTGGTGTCAACTTACAAGGTGCAAACCTAGCCGACTCTAGTTTTATCGGCGCTGACTTGAACGAAGCCAACTTGCAAGATGCAGACTTATCCAGAGCCAAATTAGTGCAAACCCAATTGGATGAAGCCGATTTAACAGGTGCAACCCTCACCGGAGCCACAATTGAAGATTGGAACATCACGAGTCATACGAAATTGCAGGGGATTAGATGTCGGTATGTCTTCATGCGTTTACCGACTAAAGATGACCCCAACCAACGCCGCAAACCGGATAACTGGGATGAGGAGTTTGAGGATGGAGATTTTGCTGACTTTATTAAGCCAATAGTCGATACCCTTGACCTTTACCATAATCAGGGGGTTGACCCCCGTGCTATTGCAATCTCCTTTAAGCAGTTAGCTGAAAATAACCCAGAGGCTGAATTAAGGATTGCAGCGATGGAAGCGAGGGGACAAGACAAATTCTTACTCCGTGCAGCAACCGCTCCTGACGCTGACCATTCTAAGCTGAACGCTGAGTATTTCAAGACTTATAATCAGATTAAAGCCTTAGCGGAGGCAGAAGTACAGGCACTACTCGCTGAGAAAGATAGCCGAATTTCCAGTTTAGAGACTATGGTAGAGACGGCGCTACAGCGTCCAAGTTTTTATACAAACACGCAAGTTGAACAGGTAGGTATTATGACTAACAATCCTGGTGGTATTTCTCAATCCAATACAGGTTCAATGGGAGGTGGACAGCAAGGCGCTATCGGTGACCACAACAAGCAAACGATGTCCACTCAAGCGGCTGCATCCGCAGGGGAACAGCTAACCCAACAAGAAGTTCTGCAAATGCTGGAGCAGATTGAGCAAATGATTGATTCTGCTGAAATCCCAGAAGACATTAAAGAAGAAGCAAACACTTACTTGGGGGCGGCGAAAAAAGCTGTTGAGAAAGAAGAACCAAACAAAGAACGAGTAAACATTAACCTAGAAGGAGTAGCAGAAGAACTAGAGAAAGCCAGTAAGGTAGCAGAAGCTGGCACTACTTTATTTACAAAAGTAAAGCCAATTTTCGTTAAAGTTGCAGGTTGGTTAGGTGCAGCCGCAGGTTCTTTCTTAGGTACTCTCTAATCGTTATAACAAATGTGTGAACCACCGTCCCATGAACCTCATTCACAACAGTCCCAGCCTGAACCAAATGTTCAGCAGAAAAATGCAGGTTCAATGGGTGGTGGACAACAGGCGGCAATTGGTGATAGAAATGTCCAGGTACAAGGAAAGGGTAACTGGGTCTGGAATTTTTTCTTTGGTTGGGGTGGCAAAAGTTTAACTCCACGCCAAGAATACCGCAATCGTCAGGCTTTACTCAATAAAGTCAACAACTATTGGGTCAAAGGTGTTCTGGAAAAAACCCTCTACAATCAGGTGATGATTGAGTTGGGATTAGAGGAACGCCCCGATACTATTACTAATCCTTGGAGTGCCATTATAGAGACGGATGACTCACCTCAACCTCTCCCCGATGGAACTAAAATAATCGATATATTTGACCAAATCGGCATAGGTCGAACGCTACTCATTTTAGGGGAACCAGGGTCAGGAAAAACCACGACGTTATTGGAACTCACCCGCGATTTAATTGCCCGTGCTGAACAAGATATCAATTTGCTGATTCCTGTTGTATTTAACCTCTCTTCTTGGGCGAATAAGCGGCAGAAGATTGAGGATTGGTTAGTGGAGGAACTGAATACCAAGTATGACATTCCCAAGAAAATAGGTCAAGCCTGGGTAACGCAACAGCAACTGCTACCATTGCTGGATGGTTTGGATGAAGTCAAGGCTGACTATCGAGACGACTGTATTGCAGCGTTGAACAAATTAAAGCAAGATTATGGTGCAGAATTGGTGGTATGCAGTCGGATTAAAGACTATGAATTCTTATCTAACCGTCTGAATTTTCAAAGTGCTGTTTATATAAAATTGCTGACATTAGAACAAATCTGTGATTACTTGGATAATGTCGGTGCTGACTTGGCGGGGTTGAGGGCATTAATGGCAAGGGATACAGTATTGCAAAAGTTAGCTTTCTCACCTCTAATGCTTAATATTATGACGCTGGCTTATCAGGGAGTAGCACTTGAGGATTTACCAAAAATCCAAGTGTTGAAAGAGCGACGCAAGAAGTTATTTGATGACTACCTTGAGCGAATGTTTAATCGCCCTAATCGTTCAAAATGCAAGCAAATATACTCAAAATATAAGACAATTCGATGGCTTAATTGGCTGGCGCAGAGAATGGTTCAGGAGTCTCAAACAATATTCTTGATTGAAAGTATTCAACCTTATCTGTGGTTGCAAAATATTCAAGATAAATTAGTGTATGGTTTTATATTGGGTTTAAACCTAGGATTACTAAATTTTATTTTTCTGTATTTGCTAGATAGAACAGTTTTTGGATTCATAGTAATCCCTTTGTTTTTGATACTTGGAATGACCAGAGGAAATCAAGTACAAATACAACCGATTGAACTTCTGCAATGGTCTGGGAAAAAAGGATTACATGACTGGTGTGCTTTTATCAATAAATTTAAAATTTATAGCTCAACTTTTTTTATGATTTCTACAGCTAAATTTTATCTGGAGTCAAATTCATATAATCAAATACTCAGGATATTTATTGCTTTATCTGGAGGGTTAATCTCTGCTATAGCATTGACTATATTTATGACAATATCTGTTGGAACATGGCGATTTTTGATGGCTGGGTTTCAGGTCAAGAATACAGGCAATACAACTGTTCCAAATCAAGGCATTAAAAAGTCATTTAAAAATGCTACTTTTACAACTTTAATTGGTTGTTTAATTCCGGTATTAATATGTTTACCGTTAATTGGTTTAACCGAACTGCTGCACATAAAACCTGAATCTTTAACTGGACTAGGCATTCTGAAAATAGGGTTGTCGGTAGGACTGATGGTTGGTACAATGCGCGGTTTTTTATGCATAATCCAACACTTTATTTTACGCCTAATCCTTTACTTCAACAACTACATCCCTTGGAACTACGCCCGTTTTCTCGACTACGCCGCAGAACGCATCTTTCTTCAAAAAGTTGGCGGCGGCTACATCTTTATCCATCGAATGCTGATGGAACACTTTGCCCAGATGGAACGTGAATCATAAACCCCCACCGGATAAAGCTTACAAACAAATACCCAACATCACCCTATCGGTACTCAACCCCATCAAGACTCACCGTTCCCTCATACAAATCAAACACATCCTGTCCTTGTGCTGTCCGCATGGCTCGATTTCGTTCAATCACCAGCCACCCCAATCCATCGATATCTTGACTATTAACGGCTAACCAACCTGTCGTAAATCCCGTATCCAACAACGCATCAACTTGAAACGCTTCACCCTCGGCTGTAATCAAATCAATCTCAAAAAAAAGCTCACCAATATCGCCAAATCTGCCAGAAATCATATCATGCCGCAGGCTCCTGTCTGATTAATTCGGAATGTCATTAACCAGCCAGTCGGATACTTTTGACGCGCCTTTTCCACCGCCTTATCTTCATCGGGATCAATAAAATAGTTCCCACTATTTGGCTCAATTAGTATAAACCAGTTATAGTAATCACTAATTAACTCATCCCGGACTCGTTCAAAAACCGGGAAACAGCGTTGATACCGTGCGTTTCGTTCCGCTTTCCGTCTTTCCAGTTCTTGCGGCGGTATTGTATGTTGAGGAAATATTCGACCCCGACGTAAGGGGCGCTGGGTTTGCTGCTGGGTCATATTATGTTATGTCCGGTTGAATAAGTTGTTCAGTATTTAACCCTTAATGTCAATAATGACAAAATTCTTGTAGTGCGAGCCCAACCCCGAACCCTCCCCCATCGGCTTTATCCAGAAAATTTGTCAACACCCTCAACAGCATTGAGGCTTGGGGTTGGAATAAGGACGGGTTTTGTTGATAGGTTCTTGGTGGGGAGGGCGGGTTTTGTTGATAGGGTATCGGTGCATGTCTGAATTGAATGGCTAAACCCGCCCCTACAATTAATTCCTGGATATCCGCCTCGGTTATCCCCAAAAAGGTTTTTCCCAAGCGTGTCACTTAGACGTCACAATATCAGCTAATGCAGGTTTGACATTGGCATAGTCATAGTTAAAACCACTGCTAGTTGTCCGCTTAGGTAACACCTTTTGACCCTCTAACACCACCTTCGCCCCCTCTCCCAGTAACGCTTCTAGGGCAATACTGGGAACAGGTAACCAGGAGGGACGATTCATAACATCTCCCAAAGTCTGGCAAAATTCCGACATCCGCACTGGGTTGGGTGCTGTAGCATTGAAAACCCCTTCCATCTCATTGCGGGTGAGTGCATTGATAATCAAGTTCACCAAGTCATCTCTGTGAATCCACGAGAACCACTGACGCCCACTACCAATTGGACCGCCAGCAAATAGTTGAAATGGAGGTAACATTTTCGCTAGTGCGCCACCATCACCGAGAACAATTCCAAACCGGAGGATAACCAATCGCACCCCAGCCTCTTTCACCTTTTGCGCTTCCGCTTCCCACGCCTGACAAACTTGGGCGAGAAAATCGTCTCCAGGGGGACTGGTTTCAGTATAGGTTGCTGTTTCGCTAGTCCCGTAATAGCCAACAGCCGACGCATTCACTAAGACGCTGGGTTTGGGTTGAGCTTGGTTGATGGCTTCAACAATTCGCCGGGTTCCCAGTTGGCGGCTATTGAGAATTGCTTTTTTCCGTTCCGGTGTCCAACGATGCTCACCGATGGGTTCCCCCGCCAAGTTTACCACCCCATCACAACCCGCGATCGCATCTTGCCAAGACCCAGATTCGGTGGGAGTATAGCCGACAATCTCTAAATCAGGAAACAGCCGAGTCGCTTTGGCTCGGTTTCGGGTTAAAATCATCGGTTGATGCTTTAACTCAAGCAGACGCTTGACTAAGCGAGAACCAATAAATCCGGTGGCTCCGGTAATAGCAATTTTCACGATTAACCTACTCTGCTCCCTGTGCTTGTTTTGTATCACCGTAAGCCATATCATTGGCTTCGGCATAGCGGTGCATAAAGCGCATGAACCGATCCCAGTGATCTTGGCGTTCGATGTCAAATTCGCAGTCTACCCGCTTTAAATCATCGCCTTCTGGACCACCGAATATAAATTTAACCGATGATGGTTCCACACTAATTTGCCCTTCTTCATCAATCAAGAGTAAGGCATTGGCGAATCGTTTGGTATAACTCTGGAATTTTTCTATCGCTTTTAAAGAATCGAAACTCATTAATACTGAACGCACGCCCGAACTTCGATTTCGCCGCAAGCTAACATTGCTCAGTTCTTCTGGAAGTCCTTCAAAAAATTGAATCGATGGCGTTTGGGAAGTCATTTTTAAATGGCAAATACTATATTCTTCAGTATACAAAACTTTATGCCTCTCACCGAAGAGATCCCCGACTCCTTGAAGACGTCGGGGATCTAACGCTGACGAGAAATGACTCAAAACTACACGGCTTGCGGTTGCACTTGGGGCTGGAATTGGAACAGTGAATACACCACATTGCGACGAATGTCAATCATCATTTCCAAGAAGGTTTCATATCCTTCTTGCTTATACTCAATCAGTGGGTCTTTCTGCCCATAACCCCGTAACCCGACTGACTCACGCAAGGCATCCATTGATTGCAAATGCTCCCGCCACAGGGTATCAATCTGCTGCAAGATGAAGAACCGTTCTGCTTGTCGCATCAATCCCGGTTGAATCTGATCGATTTGGGCTTCTTTAATGTCGTAAGCTTTGCGGACTTCTTCATGCAAGAAGGTTTTAATCTCCGTGACTGTCATATCATCGAGATGTTCTGGCTGGAGATCTTGCAACAAATAGACAAATTCTTGTACCTTGGACACCAAGCTGCCTAAATCCCATTCTTCCGGCGGCAAATCCGGGTTGACGTAGGCGTCTACAATATCATCCATCGTCTTCTCCGCATATTGGATGACTTGTTCTTTCAAGTCTAATCCTTCTAACACCCGACGACGTTCGGCATAAATTGCCCGCCGCTGATTATTCATCACCTCGTCATATTCAAACACCTGTTTCCGGGTGTCATAGTAGAACGTTTCTACTTTTTTCTGCGCTCCTTCTAAGGAACGAGTCAACATTCCAGATTCGATCGGCATATCTTCCTCAACTCGGAACGCATTCATCATCCCCGCCACGCGATCGCCCCCGAAGATTCGCAGCAAGTTATCCTCTAAGCTGAGGAAAAACTTCGTCGAACCCGGGTCACCTTGGCGTCCCGCCCGTCCCCGGAGTTGGTTATCAATCCGGCGAGATTCGTGGCGTTCGGTACCAATCACATGCAATCCGCCGATAGGCTCGGTGTTGATTACCTCATCATGTTCTTTATGAGTAAAGGCTTCATATTCCTTTCGCACCGCCCGACAAACCTCCCGCAGCTTTTGAATCACTGGGTCATCCGTCGGCGCATTTTCCGCCGCGATCGCTATTTTTTCTTCAGCTTCTAATTCCGGTAGACTGCGTTCCCCATACTGCTGCACCGCAAACTTCACCGCCTCAATCAACTTTTGTTCGGTTTCCGGAGACAACTGAGTCGGGTAAATCTGGGGACTCACCTTCCAAGTTTTCACCTTTTTCCCTGGCGCAAACCCTTGGGCTTGGGAGCGTTTTCCGCTACCGGATGCCATAGCCGCAAAAGAATCTTCTTCTTCGGGGATGACAATCTGCGGCATGAAATATTCCCGCACTTTCAGCCGCGACATGTAATCGGCGTTACCCCCTAAGATAATATCGGTTCCGCGTCCTGCCATGTTGGTGGCAATCGTCACCGCCCCTTTACGACCGGCTTGGGCGACAATTTCTGATTCCCGTTCCACGTTCTCGGGTCGGGCATTGAGCAGGTTATGGGGAACGTTCAATTGGGCTAACAAACGCGAAAGCACTTCTGATTTTTCCACACTGGTTGTACCCACCAATACTGGGCGCCCTTGCTCATGCATGTCCGCACATTCTCGTGCCACCGCTTTCCATTTGGCTTCCTCAGTTTTATACACTACATCCGACATATCCCGCCGTCCGGGGGGCTTATTGGTAGGGATAATCGTGACTTGTAGGTTATAGATTTTTTCAAATTCGGCTTCTTCTGTTTTGGCTGTTCCGGTCATCCCGGCTAGCTTGGGATAAAGCAAAAAGAAATTTTGATAGGTAATTGTCGCTAGGGTTTGGGTTTCTTTTTGAATCTCGACACCTTCTTTTGCCTCAATCGCCTGGTGCAGTCCATCACTCCAACGCCGTCCCTGCAAGACCCGTCCGGTAAACTCATCGACGATGACCACTTCGTCGTTACGCACGATATAGTTTACGTCATTGGTAAACAGTTCCTTTGCCTTAATCGCGTTGAAGATATAGTGCGCCCAAGGATTTTCCGGGTCATATAAATCCCCAACCTCTAGGAGTTTTTCTGCCTCGATAAAGCCTTCATCGGTGAGGATGACATTACGCGCTTTTTCATCCACCTCATAATGCTCTTCCGGCTGAAGCATTGTAGCGATTTGAGCCGCTTTCATATAGTTCTGGGTAGGGCGTTCCACCTGTCCGGAAATAATCAGGGGGGTGCGGGCTTCGTCAATAAGTACGGAGTCTACTTCGTCAATGATGCAGTAATTAAAGGGACGTTGCACCACCTCACTCATTGAGGTTGCCATATTATCTCGCAGGTAGTCAAAGCCCAACTCGCTGTTTGTGGCGTAGGTAATATCACAGGCATAGTTGCGCTGTCGTTCCGCAGGACCCATACCCGACTGAATCAGTCCCACCGTTAATCCTAAGAAACGGTGTACCTGTCCCATCCATTCCGCGTCCCGGCGTGCCAGGTAATCGTTAACGGTAACAATATGTACGCCTTTGCCACTTAGAGCGTTGAGATAAGCTGGGAGGGTAGATACAAGGGTTTTCCCCTCACCCGTTTTCATCTCCGCGATTTCTCCCCGGTGCAGCACAACACCACCTAATAGCTGCACATCAAAATGGCGCATTCCCAGAACCCGCCATGCAGCTTCCCGCACTACGGCAAAGGCTTCGGGTAGGAGATCCTCTAACAGTTCTTCTTGCTCACGATCAGTTGTCGCTTTTTCAAGCTGCTGCTTGAATTCTGCGGTTTTCCCTTGGAGTTGCTCATCGGAGAGCGATCGGATATCTTCTTCCAGAACGTTGATATCGGCAACGAATGGTTGGTATCTTTTAAGTTTGCGGGTATTTGGATCGCCAAGTAAGTTTTTTAACATAGCAGGAGAGGGATACGTCTAATCGCACTTTGTCTAGGGTTAAGGTTAGGCACTCAAGACTAAGGGCATGAATAGGGGAGGGATGCGTTCACAGGCAATCTTCCACGAGTCCCAGTGACTAACGGCTAACCCATGATAAACCACCGCTGAGGGCGGCATTTTTATGATCATCCTACCATTTTTGCTCAGATTGAGGGGCGCTTCGTCCTTCGTCCTTCGTCCTTCGTCCTTTGTCATTCGTCATTTGTCATCTGTCATCTGTCATACTCGCTGCCCGAAAAGAAGCAAGCTACGTCTTATGTAAGGGTTTGAGGCATATTCACAGAACTTAAAGTTCAGTTTATTTCCACCAATCTACTGGCGATTCTCCAACCAACTGGCTAAATCTGGTAAACTTTGAAAATCGAAAATTTCCTCAGTTAACCGTTCCAAATCGCTCAACGGTAATTCGTCAATCTTGCGGCTGATTGCCAACGGAATTTCGCCAAAACGCTTCAGAATTAGACGCCCTACTAGAGTTTTGGTCTGTTGTAGTCGCCCTTCTTCTTTTCCTTCTTCTTTCCCTTCTTTTTTTCCTTTTTCTTCAGCATAAGCAAGCCGTCCTTTTTCATCTTGCAACATCATGCCTCGCCGATCAACCACCTCCAACTCTTCTACCGTCATTGTGGCTTGGTTAGCAAGGTTTAAAGCAAGTTCTATCTCTGAAACTTCCCCTAAATTATCAGGGACACTCTCCAAACTCGCTGCTTCTTTCAGGAAATAAATCCATTTATCGGTTAAACTCTGTAGTTCAGACAAGGTTTTATTGAACTTGGGAAGTTCGACAAAAATTAGCTTCAATTCACCATCGAGAAGTTCAAATTTTTGGGTTTTCTCTTGAAAGATAAATTGGTTAATTACCTGAGCTGTGTTGGCAAACAAGATAAAATCAGTAATTGTTACGGCAATTGCTGGATTGAGGAAAGGATAATCATCGCCTGTTTTTAACTGGTTACTATAGGCTTTTGCCAAGTTATAAGCTACCCGCTTGTTAAAGGCAGTCATCGGCGCTATTTGCATTTCAATGACCACAATAGAGCCATCCGCTAAAACAGCTTTGACATCTAAATAAGTTTCTTTTAAGGTCATCACCTGACCCGGATTATAGGGATTAACAATTGTTAGAGATTGAATGATTTTTTCTTCGTTATAAATTATTGCATTGAGAAAACTGATTAAAATCTCTTGGCTTTGTTCGGAACCAAATATTTTTTTAAAGGCATAATCGATTTTGGGACTAATAAACCTCATTTTAGGTCTCCCGTTTCAGTATAAATAGATGGAATATAGTCCGATTCTAGCACAGCGATAGCCCCGTCTTTCATTTACTAAAAAGTGATGATTTTATTGAGGTGATACGTCAAACAATTTCCAACTCTAAATTGTGGCTTTCCCTAAAATCATGGGTAAAGTGGTCAACCTCATTTGTGTCACTCAGTTCCAAATTGTAGAAATCGACAACATCATGTTCAAAATAAGGACCCGCGTGCCAAGTTCCTAGTTCTAACTTGATGAAGCAGTTTCCCGGAATCCGAAAAACTTTAATTTGATCAATGGCGGGTTGTTCATGTTCACAAGCAGGTGCAACCGCCATCCACCAGTCTTTCCCTTCTAGAGAACCCAAACATTGGGTACATTGCTGATGGCGCGTGATTTTGTGAAATTTGCGACCTCTGTGATACAAGCGCATGATGTAAAAGCGGGGAGTACCGTTGTGCAGAACTAATTGTGCATCTGTTGCATCATAGGGTTTATCATCGGCTGTCGGGGTAATTAACTGACCGAAGGGTTGAAAGCGTTCGGCGCTAATCTCTTCTAGTGGAAGTTGTTTCACCGAAATAGTGCGATTCATAACAGATATCGATAGTGCAACACCAAGCTTACTGCTATTTTGTCCCAAACAAGCGATCGCCTGCATCCCCAAGTCCGGGCAAAATATAACCATGCTCGTCTAAGCTTTGATCAATCGCGGCGGTATACAGAGGGACGTCCGGATGATGATCATGGAAATTCGCGATTCCCTCTGGTGCAGCTAGCAAGCACAAAAATTTGATGGACAACGGGATAAAATCCTTCACCCGCTCCACGGCGGCTACGGCTGTATTCCCTGTAGCCACCATGGGATCAACCACCAAGATGTCTCGGTGTTCAATATCATGAGGCAGTTTGCAATAATATTCAATCGGAATCCGAGTCGTTGGATCACGATACAAGCCAATATGCCCCAAGCGGGCGGCAGGGATCAGTTCTAAGATACCATCAACCAGCCCTTGCCCTGCCCGCATAATCGAAACAATCACCATTTTCTTATCTGAAGCCAGCATGGGAGCGTGCATGGGAGCCAGAGGTGTTTTAATCGGTGCGTATTTAAGCGGTAAGTCCCGCGTTACCTCGTAAGCTAGCAAGCCGCCAACTTCTTTCATCAGTTGACGAAATTTAGCCGTACTGGTATCAGCCTGACGCATAAGGGTTAGCTTGTGCTGTACGAATGGGTGATCGATTACTGTAACTTGAGGGATCATCTGTTAATACTAGACAGCTTTTTATCTGTATAGAAGTTAATCTTCCTGAGAGTATACCACTCCTGTTGCCAAATCACAGCAAAGAAAGGAATATAAGGTAAAATGCATTTGCAAAATTGATTTAATTCATTTTTGCAACTCCCAAAATAAAAACAATATAACAGTGAGAATATTAGCCTATTTTACACTAGCAAAGTCAATGGGTAACGTCATAGTTGGTGGGCAATGGACTAAAACTCTTATCCAGTCGTCTAAAGACGACTGGATCTTGGGAGCATCTTATGGTAGAGACGTTGCATGCAACGTCTCTACAACTTCACTATTGCAAGAAAGCCTATTGCCTATTCCCTGGCGCGTAGCGCTATACTTTTGATGCAGAAGAGGGAGAAGGAATATCCGTTAACACTCGCTTCACCATGCTGATAAATTCCTCCAATACATAAGGTTTTGTTACATACAGATTTGCTCCTAGACCTATACCGCGTTCAATATCCCTGGGGTCAGATTTTGCTGTCAAAAAAATAAACGGGGTTTGGCGACCAAATCGGCGCAGTTGTGATAATACAGTATACCCATCAAATCCGGGCATATTAATGTCGCAAATAATTAATTCTGGGTTCAGGCATAAGCTAAAGTTGATGCCACTTGACCCGTTATCTGTGGAAATTACATCATAGCCATTGGACGGGTTATATCCTTCCATCGCTAAAATTTCGGATAAATTATCCCGTAGGCTTATGTCATCTTCAATGATTAGAATTCTTCGCATTGTCTCGCCTATTTCCATACTGGCGTTTGAGTTGGATTGAATTAGGTTATCTTTCTTTATTGTTCCCTAATAATTGAGAGTTTACATCCGTGAATTCTCTGGTTTTTTCAAGCTTTCGGGAAAACTAGACCTTGCTTATCGTTGGGGAACTCTCTCCTAGAATTTACCGATCGCTATCCTTATAAAGATTTGCAAACAAAACTTGACGCCAGCGAGTTTTATCAGTGAAACTACAGACAAGAGCGTAATACACTGTAAACAGCCGTATTACGTAAGTTGTGGTTAACTCCAAAGGCTGATTAATCCATAATTAGCCGGAAGCTGGGATGGAACAGCACGTCTTGCCCAGAAATACTGTCTCCATCCAGGCAACCCGCGAGATTGGTTGATTGAGCCTATTGATGAAGGATAACCTTTGCTATACCGTTTGCACCTCCTCAATCATTTCTAGTGTGTCTCCCTTTTGGTGTCCGGTATGGTAAGCAGCAAGGAGAATTTGGCTGGTTTTTCCGCAGGCGATCGCACCTGTAGCGTCAATGGCGATCGCACCTAAATCCCGCCGATTCTCCTTTGCTTCTTTTATGGAACGTTCCATAGCATCGGCTAAGGATAAACCGTCGGTGACACGCACCACAACCCGTGCAGCGAAGCATTCATCAATGATATCTTCCCCAATTCCAGTACAACTTACCCCGGCGTTTAGGTTGGCGTAATTTCCCGCAGGCATAGCGGAATCGCTGACTCGACCAATGCGTTCAAATCCCTTACCCCCAGTCGATGTACCCGCCGCTAAGCCGCCTTGACTATCTAACGCCACAACTCCAATTGTGCCACGTCCGGCTTCCGAAGAAAGGAGTTCGGGTTCGCTAACCACATCCGCCATTGTCCGTTCAAAGTTGTCCTGTCTATCCTGTAGCCACTCCTGTAAGCGCTTCTCCGTTAACGGGTTGTAAATCGGTGCATTCACTTCCCGCACCAATTCCGCCGCCCCAAAATCCGAGAGGACGCGATCGGGACAATCTTGCAAAATCTTCGCCAAATCGATGGGATTTTTAATCCGCGAGACATTAATCACACCGCTAAAGCGTTGAGGTTTTCCATCCATCAGTGACGCACTCATGCGAATCTGTCCATCCGATTGTAATACCGAACCCGTTCCGGCATTATAGCGGGGTTCATCTTCTAGGAGTTGACAGCCTCGAATCACCGCTTCACGGGCGTTTGCACCCGATGATAACAGGGCATAGACATGATCAAGTATTTTATAAAGAGAATCGCGCACCGCTTGGGTGGCGTCTTTGGTTTTCAGGGCGCTTCCGGCACCACCATGGATAATTAATTTGGGTTGCATTGAATTCACGAACTCCTTTACAGTTAACTGGCTTGGGATTTGCGTCGGCGACAGCGTTCCGAGCAGAACTTCACATTATCCCAGCATTTTGCCCATTTTTTGCGCCAAGTGAAAGGACGTTCGCAGACGGGGCAGATTTTGGTCGGTAGATCTGACTTAGAGCGTACTCGTGCCATGTTACGTTAAGGAGCAGTTAACTCCTCAATCGTAACTCCTTGTAACCCTGTAATCCTTTAACCCTGTAATCCTGTAAACCAGTAAACCGCCATCGTGGGTTAGGCGGAACTTTATTTAGGAAAATACCATTTAATCGGCTATCCGCCGTCACCCACAAATAATGAATTTTCCCAGAAACCGTAGTGGACTGACACAGCTAAAATTGTGGATTAAATTTTACCATTGGATCGGGCGCACGTCTCTGCGCCCCGACAATTCTAATCTACCAAATAAGGTGTGCCACGCCACTACAATTGGATGGGATTGAAAATGATGCCAAATAACCTGTAGGGGCGACCCGCCTGCATCAATTAACAACTCCAGTCCCTTCAATAAAATCGGGTCGCCCTCAAACTTTGAGGCAAAAGAATCAGGCAACAGTTAAATCAACCTGGAAGGTGAAATCATTAAAATCATTGTCACCACCTCCATACAAATCCTCAAAGCCAAAGGTGTTATCACCTAGTAGGCGAATGTGGTCAACCCCATCAGGATTCGCACCTAAATGGGCAAAGTAAGCAATGGGTTTTCCATAACCGAGGTACTGATTGTTGGAATTCTCAGCCAGCCATTCCTCCGTAGTGCCATTGGCGATAATGTAAGGTGCAAGCAGACTTCCTCCCTCTAATTGGGTGTCAAACGTCGCCATCCCCCGATTCACATCACTAACCACCGATTGGGCAAGGGCAGCTTGGGCATAACCTTCGTCTTCTGGGTAAATCAGTTGACCCGTCATTGGATCTTCAACTGCCCCTTCCTCATTTTCAATCACATACAAGCCGACGGAATTATCGAAACCAGCATGACTCTTAATCTCGATAAAATTCGCGTCTACCGGACTGGTTTGTCCACGTAAATCAATGAGTTCTCGTTCTCCTTGTAATTGAGTTCCTAAAGCCGGAGAATCATTCGTCGGTTCAACGGTTAGAGTTAGAGTATCATTACCTTCTGCCATTGGGTTTTGCCAATTGAGAGTAAACTGATTGTTCTCTCCATTCAGTACCTCAAAATAATCTGTATTGTTGGCATTCGCGCCGGGAAGACTAAACCAGACATTGGTTGGCGTTTGCCCCGCATCTAATCCGGCTCGGACATTATCCGTTGTGCTGTTTTGCACCAGATAAAATCCCAGATTGGGACTCGTCTCACCGAAAACTTGCTCTACATCCAAAATCCGAGTTAGGTTATCGCCGGCAAAATTATTGGGTAAACTGGAGAACAGAAGGTTTCCTTCGTTCAAAGCAGTTTCTAGATAGCTGGTTTCCCCTGGTTTAATCCCATTAACATTTCCCGCCGCGTTATCTACTTCAAAAATGCCAACTTCACTGACAAAGGAGGAGTTGTTACCCGTAAGCGTGAACAGGAGATTACTGGCTGGATATTTGCCATTGAGAAACAACAGATCATTTTTGAAGTTGAGTTTAGGCTTAGCATTGCCATTATTCGTGGTTCCCCGATTAATTGTTAAGTCAAAGACATCACTGATTTCCCCGCCATTACCGTCATTAGCGGTGAGAGTAATCGAGTTAGTGCCGATGCCTTTGTTGCGGGGAGTACCACTAATTACACCCGTTTCCGGATTCAGGTTTAATCCTTTGGGTAAACCCGTAGCTGAGAAGGTGAGAGAGTCGCCATCGGGGTCAGTGAAATAGTCACTGATGTCTAGACTGTAAACTTGTTTTGTCTTTGCCGTTTGGTCAGCGATGGGAGAAACTAAGGTAGGGTCATTATTAACCACAGGTGCAGGAGTGATATCTAACTCAAACCCATCGGTTTGTGTACCTCCTTGTCCATCCGATGCTGTGACCAAGATATTTAGTGAAGTTTCATCTCCACTGTCTGGTGTACCGCTGAATGTACCCGTTTGTGAGTCAAAGGTTAACCAGGAAGGAAGGGCATTTCCATCTGCTAATGTGGCAGAGTAGGTTAAATTATCTCCATCAGCATCAGTAAAGTTATTGGTGATATCTAAACTGAAGGAGTCTTCGGCTTCAACGGTTTGGTCAGCGATGGGAGAAACTAAGGTGGGGTCATTATTTACTACAGGTGCGGGAGTGATATCTAACTCAAACCCATCGGTTTGTGTTCCCCCTTGCCCATCCGATGCGGTGACCAAAATATTCAGTTGAGTTTCATCACCTGTGTCTGGTTTACCGCTGAATGTACCAGTTTGTGAGTCAAAGGTTAACCAGGAAGGAATGTCATTTCCATCGGCTAATGTGGCAGAGTAGGTTAAATTATCCCCATCAGCATCAGTAAAGTTATTGGTGATATCTAAACTGAAGGAGTCTTCGGCTTCAACGGTTTGGTCAGCGATGGGAGAAACTAAGGTGGGGTCATTATTTACTACAGGTGCGGGAGTGATATCTAACTCAAACCCATCGGTTTGTGTTCCCCCTTGCCCATCCGATGCGGTGACCAAAATATTCAGTTGAGTTTCATCACCTGTGTCTGGTTTACCGCTGAATGTACCAGTTTGTGAGTCAAAGGTTAACCAGGAAGGAATGTCATTTCCATCGGCTAATGTGGCAGAGTAGGTTAAATTATCCCCATCAGCATCAGTAAAGTTATTGGTGATATCTAAACTGAAGGAGTCTTCGGCTT
>NZ_JBKHHI010000109.1:0-16896 GCF_046539235.1 Coleofasciculus sp. | reverse complement strand
TCTTAAATGGAGGAATATAACTCATGCCATTAGATTATTTTGCCCCAGGAGTCTACGTTGAAGAGGTAGACCGAGGCAGTCGCCCGATTGAGGGCATTAGTATGAGTGTCGCCGGTTTCATTGGGTTTACCGAGGATATACGCGGTGATGCCGAATTATTCAAACCCATGCTGATTACCACTTGGGATCAGTATTTGCAGTCTTTTGCCAAAGAAGGCTCTGATGGTTTCACAGACTTTGGCGCCTATTTACCCTTTGCGGTTCAAGGGTGGTTCCTCAATGGTGGCGGTCGCTGTTGGGTGACCAGTATTGGCACTAAACTACCGGGTGCTGAACCGCCGCCAATCGAGCAAACGGGGACTAAGATTCTCACAGCCGGAAATCGCCCCTCTTTACAATTCACGCTTAAACCGGCTGAATCTGAATCAGAAGAAGGGGGAGCCTTAGCGCTACCCGGTGCAGATGAACCCCGGCTGCGGGTGGTGATTCAAGAAAGCACACCCAAACCCTTACCCGAAGACGCACCCGAAGATGCCGAAACCCCGTACAACACGGGTGAATTTTTTGACCTAATTGTGGCACGCGGCGAAGAGGTATTGGAACGGTATGACCACCTGACCATGAATCCGGAAGCGGAAACCCAGGTGGCTGACTATGTAGTTACCGCTGTTGAAGATTCGGAATTTATCCAGGCGGTTGACATCTCCCAAAGTGGACAACCTCTGTCACGGCGACCCATGCAGGGGTCTTATGAGATTACGCCACCCCCTTACATTTCTGACCCGGAACATTTTGCCCGTGATTTACAAGGACAACGGGATGACCGCACCGGGACACAGGGGATTTTTGAAATTGATGAAGTCGCCATGATTGCTTGTCCTGACTTGATGAAAGTGTATCAAGAAGGGTTGATGAACTTAGAACAAGTTCATGGTGTCATGGAAATGATGCTGAGTATGTGCGAGAATTCCTTCCCTGGTCCAGCTTACCGGATGGCGGTTCTCGACGCACCCCCAGTCAAGCCGACAAAAGGAGATAACCCGGTTTCGGCTGACCAACAGAAGCCTCAAGATGTCGCCGCTTGGTTAAGACAGTTTAACCGCCGTTCCATGTTTGGCGCTCTTTATTATCCCTGGATTAAAGTGGCGAACCCTCGTAATGGTGGACGCCCGATTTATGTCCCCCCCAGTGGTCACATGATGGGGATTTGGTGTCGCACTGATGAAACACGCGGCGTGTTCAAAGCACCGGCTAATGAAACGCCGCGAGGTGTGACAGGTTTAGCCTATGACACCAATATGCGGGAACAGGAACTGTTGAACCCGATGGGAATTAACTGTATCCGTAACTTCGCCAATTACAACCGAGGCTACAAGGTTTGGGGCGCTCGCACCTTGGTGGAACAGGATAACGTGCAATGGCGTTATATCAGTGTTCGCCGCTTACTGAGTTACATTGAGAAATCCATTGAAATTGGGACACAGTGGGTGGTGTTTGAGCCAAATGACCAAATTCTCTGGGCGCGGGTACGCCGCACGGTTAGCAATTTCCTGGAACGGTTGTGGCGTGAGGGAGCATTGTTTGGGACTGCGCCTTCGGAATCGTTCTACGTTAAGTGCGATGGGGAAATCAATACCCATGAGACAATTATGCTGGGTCGTCTCTATGTAGAAGTCGGTGTTTGTCCAGTACGTCCGGCTGAATTTGTGATCTTCCGGATTAGTCAGTGGGCACCGAATCAATAGGTTCTGAATCCTACCCAAGCAATCGCCTTGGGTAGATATAGTAGGGGCGACCCGCTTCCATGAATGAATAACTCGAATCCATTCAATGGGTTCGGGTCGCCCTGTCCTTTCACCCTAAGTCCAGCCAAGTAAATAATTGTTAAGGGGAAGAGGGCGGAAAATACAATAAAAAGGGAAGGGAACTGGGATTTCATCGAACGCTTAACAGCAACTCACAGACCTTGACATTTTGTAATCGCTCAGAGCGAAAATTCATGCTATAACAGAAGTCTCTAACGGTTAAACTGTCTGATTATAGCTTGATAATTTTGTCAATTTGTTAAGTTCTGTATCGGAAACGCATCAAAACAAAACGTTGACAAGTGACTGTAAGGAGATAAAGATATGGCTGACCTATTAAAACCCCTTGCCCCTAGTAGTTTTTCCTGTGATATTGATGGTTTGGGCGAACTTTCGTTTCAAAGCGTGAAAGTTCCTGAGTACAAGCCGAAACTAGCGGGTGAAGCTGCCGTGGTTGGCTCCATGAAAGGTGGGAAATCAGAGCGGCAGATTAACTCGGCTGGCTTCGAGGAAGTCGTCACCTTTGATTTGATATGCCTCTCTAGCCCAAGTCCCACCAGTGCTAGTGTAGTCATGTGGAAATGGTTCAAAGCTTGTCTGCCTCCCTCCGATGGTGGTGAGGGCAAATGGGCGGATAGCAAAAAAACAGGAAGTATCTTTGCCTACAATAATGCTGATGAGGTTGTAGCCCAGTGGGACTTCCAAGAAGCATGGCCCTCGAAAATGAGCATTGCTGAACTAGATGTCAACGGCAAAGATTATTTGAAAGAAACCTGGACGGTAGTGTGCGAAAATTGCACTCGCGTGATGTAGAAAATCGGAACGGTTTTATGATCAGCAGCTATCTAATTAACTGAATTATCTGGGAGTTGAACCATGGCGGATATTGAATATAACACTTGTGCTTCTTTCTACTTTGACTGTGATGGGATGGAGCTAGTCATCGAAAAATGCACAATTCCTTCGATTGAAATGAAAACAGCCGCAGGAAGTGGTGCAATTGGTTGCGGAAGAGAGGGAAAAACCCAAACTCAAACCACCCCTGGTGCAGTCGAGTATGGCTCGGCTCTGAAAATTGAATATGTGGCAGGTAACGAGGGGGATCAACAGAAAATAACCGATTGGTATAAGAAATGCCACGCCACTTCGTTCTCTGGCGGTGCTACAGAGTCCAGGAAAAACCGGAAAACGGCATCACTGTTTGTTTATGATATGAATGGCAATATTGGGTGTCAGTATGATTTCACCGATTGTTTCCCGAGTAATCTGACCCAAACCAGTCAATTTGATGTTGGTAAACCGGGAGAATTGGCGAAAGATACGATGGAGATCCGGTTCACTCAAATGGTACGGGCAGACGTGTAATGTGAGTATTGCCTCAATTGACAATCGATTTTATTTTATGAACTGCCTTGGTGTTTCTTGGGAAAACACCGGGCAGTGCTTTGTCCATTTACAGATAACAACAGAGGCAAAGGCAAAGGAGGTGAACAGTGGCAGAAATTGAAATTCTGACGCGATCGCGCTTTTACTTAGAGTTAATATTAGATGGGAGTAATGACGCTGTCGATGGTCTGTTTGAGGAATGTAAAGGCTTTAAAGCCACCCAGGACGTTGTTGAAGTCTGCGAGGTAACGCCGCAGAAGTGGGGAAAAAGTGGGAACTCTAGAGGTCGAATGGTTCGCACGAAGGTTCCTGGTAATATCACTTACACCAATCTCACCTTGAAACGAGGTTTAAATATTTCCATGACGCTGTGGAATTGGCTCAATTCTGTCCAAGAAGGAGCAAATTGGGAAGAGCAACGGCGTAATGGTGCATTAGTTATTTATGATACGGCATCCGAGGAGCAGTTTCGATTTGAATTTAAAGGCGCGTGGCCCGTTAGCTACCAAATTTCTGATTTGAATGTCAGAGGAGATGAGTATCAAATCGAAGAAGTCGAGGTGACAGTTGAACAGTTAAGACGAATTAAACCAGGGACATGATTCAAACCGAGTTTGAATTTGATCTTCCCAAAGGATATCTGGATGGGGAGGGAAACTTGCACCGTAAGGGGGTAATGCGGTTAGCACGGGCGATTGACGAAATCGTTCCCATGCGTGATCCGCGCGTGAAGTCTAATCCTGCTTATGCCACGGTGATTATTTTATCGCGAGTGATTTTGCGTTTGGGGGCTTTAGATGAAGTCACTCCGACAGTAATTGAAAATTTATTTGCCTGTGATCTCAATTATTTGCAACAATTTTATCGTCAAATTAATGAATTAGAACCTGATAACCAAGTAGAACAGAGTTCTAGTTTGTCGGCACAATCTGGATCAATTACATCTGATTCTGAATGATATAAAATTATTTTTTTGTCAACCCTAAATATCAAAAAGCAGGTTTTGATACAGATGGTTAAGTAAAGGGCGACCCGATCCAATTGAGTGGATAAACTTGTTGATTGATGCAGCGGGTCGCCCCTACAGGAGAACTAAAAAGACGAATAACTAAGGACTAATGACTAATGACTAATAACTATGGACTATACCTATTTTGAATTTACTCTACCCAAAGGTTTAGTTGATACCAATGGTGGTATTCATCACCATGGGATAATGCGCCTGGTTACAGGCAAAGATGAGATTGTAGTTGACAAAGATAGCCGAGTGCAGCAAGAACCCTATTACCGCATTTTGGTAATTTTGTCTAGAGTTATCACCCGTCTAGGTAATCTTTCTCCGGTTACGCCCAAACTATTAGAACAACTTTTTTTAGTAGATTTGATCTATTTACAGAACTTTTTTAATTATATCAATCAGCATCAGGGAGGATTAGCGCGATCGGGGGAATTTTAGGCTACCCCTTGGATCGTTTATACCAAGAGGTAGCCTTAATTGCTTTTTACTTTCACTGGTCATTAGATGATATTCTCAAGCTAGACCATGAAGAACGGCTGCGCTGGGTTGGCGAAATCCGTCGATTCACCCAAAAAGGATAGCCGCTTTGTTCATGGTTCATTGTTGATTGTTCAGGGGAAATATATCTAAATGATCAATTCCCTGTTTCCTGTTCCCTGTTCCCTAAAAAATGACCAATGACAAACGACTAGATTGGCTACAGGCTCAACCCGACGGATGTTTACTGTTCAAGCCATCCGGGGTTCACTTTGTTATGGTGGAAAAAAGCCAATCTATCATCCGAGTCGCCTTAATTGACCGGGATTATTTAACCTCAGATTTTGTCCAATCTCAGCTTGATTTCAATGATCCGCTTAACTTAATCTCCCCCTACAGCCAAGCCATGCTACTTAGCTTAGTTTGGCAACCTAAACCCAAACGAGTCTATGGCGCTGGATTTGCCGGGGGTCGAATTCCGGCGGTTTTGCATCACTACTTTCCCCAGGTTCAGATTGAATGTACGGAAATTGAACCTCTTTTAATTGAGATTGCCAAAGAGTTTTTTGGTGTCCCGTTTGATCAACGCCTCAAGGTTATCCTCCAAGATGGACGAGACTATCTGGCTAAGCAAAACCCTGATGTCCGCTACGATATAATTTTCACCGACGCTATTATCGGCAACGGTTACACGCCCTATCGGTTAGCCACTCAAGAATTCTATCAACTCTGCCAAGAACACCTGTCTGCAGATGGGGTTTTGGCGGTGAATCTATTTCAACGAGAACGGTTTTATGCTGACAAAGTAAAAACCATTCAAGCCGTATTTGCCCAGGTTTATCTGTGTCCCTTAGCGGTGGGGAATACCGTTGTGCTGGCGACGAATAGTCCGCCACTGAATTTGTCGGAAATCCTGGAACGAATCCAAGTGTTGCAAAAAGACCATCAATTTGCCTTCCCCTTGTCAGAAACCGCTGTTCAGGTAAAAATAGGGTCACAGTTGATTGAGTGTATCCCTGAGTTAGACCAAGCTAAAGTGCTTGTGGATAATCAGCCACCAGTCGGTTACTTTGATGATCTGCCTTCATTCAATCCTCTATTTGCTCAAGGTGTTAGCACTCGCCCCTGTCCCTGTGGATCAGGTCAATTGTTTCAAGCTTGTCATGGCAGATTCAATGTCAACTGTCAATCGTCAACCGTGGAAACCTCTGAGTCATCATAATGAGTAATTCTCTAGCCATTGCTACCGTAACCGCCACTCTACAACGAATCGTACAGACGTCGATTCAGGACGATATTAGTGGGGCGACGGTGACCACCCTACGACCTAATGAAGTGGGAACAGCGACTCCCCAAGTGGGTGTGAATGTGTTTCTCTACCAGGTTCAGATTAACCATGCGTGGCGTCAACAGGCTGAAGTACAAGCCCGCAGTCGGAGAAACCCAGGTGCTAAGCGATCGCAAACTGCCCTAGACTTACATTACATGATTAGTTTCTACGGCAATGATAACGACTTACAGCCGCAACGGTTAATGGGTAGTGTGATGGGTGGTCTTAACGACTGGCGTACTCTAAAAAAAGAGAGGATTGAGCGGACTCTCCATGATTCTACCTATCACTATTTATTAGAGTCTGACTTACCGGATCAGATCCAAGAAATCTCCCTGTGGCCCCTCGATTTGTCCCTAGAAGATTTATCCAAAGCCTGGTCAGCTTTTTTTCAAACCACTTACTTGTTATCGGTGGCGTATCGGGCTAGGGTAATTATGCTGGAAGGGCAAGAAGCTGGCAGTAGACCTTTGCCAGTACGTGCTCGTTCCTTAGATGGAATCGTTCCCTTTACCAATCAGCCGAAGATTGATCGGATCATTGCTCAAGCTGGACGATTGGAACCCATATTAGCAGACAGTACTGTCTTAATTCAAGGCAACCATTTAAAAAGCGATATCACCCAAGTTTGGATTGGGGAAATGGAAGTCACCCCCAGTGAAATTACCGATACCCAAATTGTATTACCCCTGTCCTCTATACCCACTGATTCATTACAGGCGGGAATGCATAGTCTGCAAGTAGTGCATCGTCTTGCCAAAGTGATGCCACCCACATCGAGTAATGGTAATGGGGCGAGTCAGACAAGTGGGAATGGGGGTCAAATGCAAACGGTTAATCAGCCTCAAACCTTTGTTTCTAGTATTCAGTCCAATGTATCTCCCTTGGTGATTCGTCCCACGATTACCAAAACCACGGTATCCAAAAAAGAAGTTGATGATGAAGATTTGCGGTCTGCGGAAATACGGGTACGTTCCAATTTAACTGTAGGCAAAAAGCAGCGCGTTTTGTTAGCCCTGAATGAAATTGATACGAATCAACCTGCGGCTTATTTGTTTGAAGCTTCTCCTCGCCAGACAGATGTGATTTGGGTTTCTTTCCCCGTGGAACGGATGAAAGGAGGACGCTATTTAGTTCGTTTGTTGGTTGATGGTGCAGAAAGTCCGCTGATTGTGGATACTGAACCGGATAGTTCGACATTTAATCAGTATGTGGGTCCGAGAATATCGATTTGAATGGTTGATTGTTCATTGCTTTAGACATTCTAAATTTGTGCTAGTTGGTTATCCTTTATGCCGGAGAAGAGGATGAACGAAGATTTTATCAGACAAAAACTTAATCAAGAGTTGGATTCAATTAGTATTAACAAGTTGACCCAACTGGGTAATCAAGCGGTTCAGTTGGGGCTAATTGCAGGTCATGGTTATCATAAGGGTAAATATGAAATTCTGCGTCAGGGTGAGGCGTTACTGATGTCGCCTGATCAGGCTCAAACCTATTTGGAAAAGCTGATTCAGGAGGTGACATGAAGCTGCAATAATTAAGCCCTGAACTAAAGTTCTGGCTAAAAGCTTAAACCCGTTAAAACGGGTTCAAATACTTACCCAGTCGTTCCGTTATTTTGTGCTGGGGGTAACTTCAGTTTAATAAATATTCCTATGGATCAATCAGCTAATTTGATAGATTAGAATTACGCCCGGAAACCAATACAATTAGGGGCTAAAGCCCCGACTACGAACCAGTATCCGTAATTTTACTGAAGGATTCGCCGCCATCCTCACAGAATTGGGTACTTTTTCGGTCAACAGTTTGCCTAAAAGTGGTGAAAATTAAGGAAACCATTCCTGTATAACCGCTTCTAGGATAAGACTTCTCATGGGCAATCCCGTGCAGCATAGATTAATTCAATCTGACCCTAAATGGCAAGCTTTTTTCTATCAGTCAGCCGATCTCTTCTGTATTATCGAACCTGACGGCAGGATTGGACAACTCAACCCCGCTTGGCGCAGGGTATTGGGGTGGACACCGGAAAATGTGCGATCGCGCCGTTGGATTGAACTTGTTCATCCAGAGGATGTTACCGCCACGCTGACGGCTTTAGCCACGAAAGCTGTTCCTGTTTCCTTTCGGAACCGTTATCGCCACCGTGAGGGGAACTATCACTGGTTAGAGTGGACATGGAATTACGACGAGGCGGGATATGGGTATGCTGTCGCCAGAGAAATCATTGATCAACTCCCCGGAGAATGTGAACTGGATCGCTTTTTCAATATGTCCATTAATCTCATGGCTATTGCGGGAAGCGATGGGTATTTCAAACGAGTGAATCCCGCCTTTGAAAGGGTTCTCGGCTATCCCCTAACGGAACTTTTAACTCAACCCTTTCTAGAATTTGTCCATCCCGATGATCGCGCCGCCACCTTAACTGAAATAGAAAAACTGGCGACAGGTACGACATCCATTCAATTTGAGAATCGCTGTCGCTGTCAAGATGGTTCCTATCGCTGGTTAGCTTGGAATAGCGCCTCATTTCCAGCTAAAGGGTTAATTTATGCGGTGGGATGCGATATTACTGAACAGAAGCAGACTGAAGCCATTCTCCAAGAAACTCAAGAACGGTATGAATTGGTAGCGGAAGGATCTAATGATGGACTTTGGGATTGGAATCTGGAAACGGATCACGTTTACTATTCTCCCCGTTGGAGTCAAACTTTAGGGTATCACGTTGATGAAATTTCCGATCGCGCTACTGAATGGTTGAATCGGATTCATCCCGGCGATCGGGAACGAGTATTGGCTACATTTCAAGACTATATTGACGGATTAACCCCCAGCTTAGAACTGGAACACCGTATCCTGGATCAAGAGGGGAATTATCGCTGGATTTTGTCCCGTGGCGCGAGTTTACGGGATGCTAACGGTAAGCCTTATCGGATTGTTGGGTCAAATCGGGATATTAGCGATCGCAAGCGTACCCTGTCTACACTGCGGTTAACTCAAGAACGCCTGCGTTATCTCCTCTCTCATAGTCCGGCGGTACTCTATAGTCGCCAGGTTTCCGGGAACTATGGCATTACGTTTATGAGTAATAATACAGCAACTGTTGTGGGATACTCTGCCCAAGACTTTACCAATGATCCGCAGTTTTGGGCAAATCATATTCATCCCGAAGATGTTCCCCGTGTTTTCGCCAATTTACCCAAAGTTTTTGACACGGGACATTATAGTTATGAATACCGCTTCTTACATCAGGATGGCATCTATCGCTGGATGCATGATGAACTAAAACTGATTTGCGATGAAGCCGGGAATCCTTTAGAAATGGTCGGGTTTTGGACGGACATTACCGAAAAAAAACATGCCGATATTATCCTGCAACAACAAACCAAAGCCTTACAAGACGCCCATCAACGTTTAGGCTTTCATGTGGAAAATTCTCCCTTAGCTGTCGTGGAATGGGATAACCAGTTTCGGGTGCAGCGTTGGTCAAAACAAGCCGAAAAAATCTTTGGCTGGACGATATCAGAGGTATTAGGAAAGCGTTCAGCAGATTGGCAGTTTATTTATCAAGAAGATATTCAGATTGTCCAGCAAGAAATGAGTCGGTTACTGGATGGAAGTACCTCCAGTGTTGTCTACCAAAATCGCAATGTGACCAAAGATGGGAGAGTAGTGATTTGTCAATGGTACGAATCTGCCCTTTTAGATGAATCGGGTAATATGGTCTCAATTTTGTCCCTAGTACAAGATATCACGGCAGCCAAACAAACCGAGGAAGCCTTGCGCCATAACGCCGAAATGCTGCGGCTACTTTTAGAATATACCCCCGCCGCGATCGCGATGTTCGATAACCAGATGAATTACCAGTTAGTCAGTCGCCGCTGGTTAGATGACTATCATTTAGGAAACCAAAATATTATCGGCAAAAATCACTACGAACTCTTTCCCGAAATCCCCGATACTTGGAAACAAATTCATCAACGTTGTCTCCAAGGTGCGAGTGAACAGTGTGACGAAGACTTATTTATCCGCGCCGATGGTGAGACGCAATGGATTTCCTGGGAAATCCGTCCTTGGATTGGCAATAGTGGCGACATTAGCGGCATTATTATGAACACTGAAGTCGTCACGGAACGGAAACAAGCCAAAGAAAAACTCAAAGAACTAAATCAAGAATTATGGCAATCAAATCGCGACTTAGAACAGTTTGCCTATGTCGCCTCCCACGATTTACAAGAACCATTACGCGCTGTTAATAGTTACGCCCAACTTCTCAGCCGTAAGTATCAAAACCAACTGGATGCAAAGGCAGATAAATACCTCCATTATATTATGGATGGGGCGACCCGGATGCAGCAATTAATCAATGACTTGCTGGAATTTTCACGGGTGGGAACGCGAGGGAAACCCCTACAACCCACGGATAGTGAGGCAATTATCCGACAAGCAATGGAGAATTTAAAAGTCGCGATCGCAGAAAGTAAAGCAATGGTTACTTATGACGCCCTACCCACTGTCATTGCTGATCAAACTCAATTAACTCAACTCTTCCAAAACCTAATCGGTAACGCAATTAAATTTCGGCGTGAAACCCCACCAAGCGTCCATATTTCTGCCCAAAAACAGGGCAACGAATGGACGTTTATTGTTCGAGATAATGGGATTGGCATGGAATCAGAATATTTAGAACGCATTTTTACAATATTCCAGCGCTTACATTCTCGCCGCGACTATCCTGGAACCGGAATTGGTTTGGCTATCTGTAAGAAAATTGCCGAACGTCATGGAGGACGAATTTGGGTCAATTCTGAGTTAGGAATTGGCACAACCTTTTATTTCACGATTCCGGTTTAATTGTCCAATCTACCACTATTCAATTCATCATTGATCATGACCATGGCTTTTATTAAGACAGTTCGACCGATAGAAATCCTCCTAGTTGAAGACTCTCCCAGCGATGCTGATCTCACCGTTGACGCCTTTAGTGAAGCCAGAGTTCTCAACAATTTACACTGGGTTGAAGATGGCGTAGAAGCCCTAACATTTTTACGACGCCAAGGTCAATATAGTGACGTTCCCCGCCCGGATTTAATTTTGCTTGACCTGAATATGCCTAAAAAAGATGGGCGTGAGGTTTTAGCGGAAATCAAAGCGGATTCCAAACTGAAGCGCATTCCGGTAATTATTCTGACCACATCAGCCGCTGAGAGAGATATCCTGAAAACCTACGAATTGAATGGAAACTGTTATGTAACTAAACCCATTGATGTCGAACAATTTATGTCAGTTGTCAAGATAATTGAAGCCTTTTGGTTAGCTGTGGTTCAACTACCTTCGGAGTAACAACAATGTCTATATCCCCGCCCATAAAAATATTGCTAGTCGAAGATAACCCGGCTGATGCTGATCTGTTGCAAGAAATTCTGGAAGACGCCGAAGAAATGCCATGGTCACTGGTACATGTCGAACAACTTAAAGATGCGTTGTCAACAGTACAGAATAATGACTTTGATGTCGTGTTATTAGATTTATCTCTTCCTGATAAACAAGGATTAGGAACTGTGGCAAAAACCCATGAAACTGTACCGGATTTACCGATTGTGGTTCTCACGGGATTAAATGATAAAGTGAATGCCTTAGAAGCCTTACGCCAAGGGGCGCAAGATTATCTAGTTAAAGGTAAAATTGATCAGGAATTATTGACCCGTTCAATTCGCCATGCCATTGAGCGATCGCAAACCTTAAAACGGCTGCGCCAGAGTGAGGAGAAACTCCAACAGCTCAATGAGGAACTCGAATGTCGCGTCGCTAAACAAACGGAAGAACTGCGAGAAAAAAATCATGATTTACAACAAGAAATTGCCCAGCGCCAGCATTTAGAAGCCGAACTGCGTCAGAGTTTAACCAAAGAAAAAGAACTCAGCGAACTCAAATCCAATATTATCTCTGTCGTCTCCCATGAATATCGCACCCCCTTAGCTACGATTCTGTCATCCAGCGAATTACTGCAACATTATGGTCATAAATGGCAGGAGGATAAAAAGCAGCGGCATTTCCAACGGATTCAAAATACAATCCACCACATGACTCAGTTAATTAGTGATGTATTATTGATTAATAAAGCGGAAGCAGGTAAACTGGAATTTAAACCTGTACCTATCGATTTAGAGGCATTTTGCCAAGAATTAGTGGAAGAGTTACAACTGACGGTGAAAACGCCGCATCAGATTGGATTTCGCTGTCAAGGTAAGTCACGATGGGTTGGTCTTGATGAGAAACTATTACGACAATTTTTAACCAATTTACTGTCAAATGCGATTAAGTATTCCCCAGAGGGAGGAACGGTAGAATTTGACCTGATCTTTGATGCTGATCAGGTCAAGTTCACGATTAAAGACCAAGGAATTGGGATTCCCGAAAAAGAGCAATCTCAATTATTTGATGCCTTTTATCGCAGTAGTAATGTAGGGACAATATCGGGAACGGGATTAGGATTAGCGATTGTCAAAAAATGCGTAGAACGCCATCAGGGTGAAATTGCGGTAGACAGTGAAGTGGGGAAGGGAACAACATTTATTGTGACGATTCCTGTAGGTTCTGAACTGTCATCAGAATCCTTAAACATTGTCGGGTGCATTTAGCGTTCGCGCAGCGTTCCCGTTCGCGCAGCGTTCCCGTAGGGTAGGGTAGGGTAGGGTAGCGTAACGCATCATTGGTCTGTTTCGCACTAAAATGGTGGAATAGATTGGGTTCGTAGTAGGGGCTTTAGCCCCATATTTTATAGATTGTCTGGGCGTAACACTAATTCATCAAATTAGGTGCGCCACGCCGCCATCGTGAGGAGAGTATTCGCAAAGCGTTCCCCAAGGGTAGCGTAACGCACCATTACTCAGTTTCGCACAGACACAATCATTAGACGGCGGTGGGAGTAGTTGCGATCGCGGCGAGGCGTTGGAATAAAGCATTTTAAGGCACTAAAGTGCCTACTACAAACAAATTTTAATTAAATTAGGTAAGCCCACATTCCTATTTAAGACCGGAGTCTAAACCAGAATGTGAGCTTACCCTGTCAGGGCTTCACGGGTTCATTGATCTGCCTTTATATAGGGTTTTTTCAGGCAGGGTGCTTTCGCTTTCTCTATTGTGCAGCCGAACCTCAGCCAATTGGGTATAGTTTTGATGAAATCTGCTCGGATAAATATTAAATTTCTGTGAAAGTTGCCCCTACAGGTCGCTTTTGACACAGGTGAAGTACTGAAATAGATTTTACGGTTAAATCGGGCGCAAGACCCTGCATTGATGCCAACTTAAGTCCCAGCCCCTACCCCCCTCATTCCCCCCTCGCAGGGAGGATGACAAAGGATGCGGGAGCTTTTGTTGTACGGGGGAGGACAGAAGATAGAGAGGGTTCTTTGTCAACCCTGTAGCTGGCTTGCAGGAGAAGCAGTATCATACCTGCGTTATTGTCTTTTAGTCAATTAGTTGAGAATAATTAGCATTTGGTTCTGATCTGGCTTAAACTAGGGGACGGGAGTGAAATCCGGCTAAAACTCCCTGTCATAGCAGTTCTTATGGAAAAATTAATGTCTGGCAACGGACATTAATGATAATATATTGCATTTTGAGAGAAAAATGAATCCCTGGAGTTTCCAACCTAAAACTGGTCAAGTGATTGACATTAATCAAGCCGATCGGTGGCAAGTGTACCGCCGTTTACAGGAACTATCGATCGCGAGTCACTGCGGGATGAACCAGCCACTCACGGCTGAGATTCATGATCCGGTGACGGCGATTCAACTGTGGAGTGTAGTCAGACAGTTAACTGTACCACGCCGAGATCTAGCCTCTTGGCTGGAAGACTGCTGGCGGCTTCCTAGCCGCAGTCGGAAGAGGGGGAGATGAGGCAGATGGGGAAGCTGGGGGAGCAGGGGGAGCAGGGGGAGCAGGGGGAGATAGGGGAGATAGTCGTTAAATCCGCTTCTATACTCTTCTCAAAACTATATCCTCGAACCATGTCCTCGAACAAAGTGTAAGGAGAAGTCAAAACTCATCAACATTCCATGAAACAAGCAGCGATTCTATATCTAGAGGATATTACCAAGCACTATGATCAACATAGGACTCCAGCCGTTGATCGGGTGACGCTGACTTTGCGTCAAGGTGATTTACTGGGGTTATTGGGTCCCTCTGGCTGTGGCAAAACCACTCTATTGCGGATTGTGGCAGGGTTTGAGCGTCCTCAGTCGGGACTTGTTGTCTTAGCTGGACGCCCGGTGGCGGGTTCAGGGTATTGGATACCTCCAGAACAACGGAACACGGGTATGGTGTTTCAAGATTATGCCTTGTTCCCTCACCTGAATGTGGCGGAGAATGTTGCTTTTGGCTTGAAAAACCGCCGTAGTGGGATGAGTCGGACATCTATTAAGAAAAATACGGCTGACGCGATCGCACTGGTAGGATTATCAGGATTAGAGAAACGCTACCCCCACGAACTATCGGGAGGACAACAGCAGCGAGTCGCCCTCGCCCGGGCGTTAGCACCACGTCCCAGTTTAATCTTATTAGATGAACCCCTGAGTAATCTGGATGTGCAAGTGCGTCTACGGTTGCGCCAAGAGGTGCGATCAATCCTCAAAGAAATTGGCACATCGGCAATTTTTGTCACCCACGACAGAGAAGAAGCCCTATCCATCTGTGATCAAGTGGGAGTGATGCGGGCGGGATATTTAGAACAGTTGGGAACCCCGGAAGAAATTTATACTAACCCAGCCTCTCGTTTTGTCGCCGAATTCGTCACCCAAGCCAATTTTTTACCCGCCCGTCGTCGGGGACAGTTCTGGGAAACGGAGGTGGGTTTGTTTGAAATCAGCAATGGAGAATGTCACGGTAACATCCAATTCCCCAATGACGCCATTCCTGATTGTGGGGAATTAATGCTGTTGGAAGAAAACGTAATTCTCAAACCCGATAATGATGCACCCATCTTAATTCGCGATCGCCATTTTTTAGGTCGCGAGTATCGGTATTGTCTCCAAACCCCGTCTGGCAAAGAACTCCACGCTCGTACCGCCCGGAATACACCCTTACCTGTGGGAATCAGAGTTCGATTGTCTGTGGCTGATTCATCGATCCCAATTTTCCCCACAATTGCCACAAGTACACCCATAACTCCAGCCTATTCGTAGTTCGTAGTTCGTAGTTCGTAGTTCGTAGTTCGTAGTTCGTAGTTCGTAGTTCGTAGTAAGGGCTTTAGCCCTTCTTCTTTGATCTACAGCTTTTTAGACTGGAGAATTTTCTCAATTTGGGGTTGGTGGCGAGCAATCACAACCAAGCGATCGCCCAACATGAGTTGTTCATTTTTGGGTGGATTAACCAGAGTCTCTCGATGTCCCTGAGTTAGCCGTTCCACAGCGACTAAAATACTATCTAACTCCTCTTTTATCCATTGAGCCGCATTCCAAAATGAAATACCATTCCATTGCTGAGGTAGAGGAATTTTATAGATTTGGTTCCCCATCTGCACAGTGAGCAATTCCGCTAACACATCCACAGAACCCCAATTTCGGACGGAAGTCGCCATTAAATGACTCGCCAATTCATCTGCGACAATCACATCTTCCACTCCCGCTACTCGCAGTTGTACATTATTTTTACCATCAAGAAGTTGAGCGCAGGTGTAGATACCCGGATGCAGTTTTTCAATCGTTAATGCGGCTAAAACAGTTCGTGCATCCCGATCCTGATCGCTGCGCGGATGAGTCGCATCTGCCAACAAAATAGCGCGTGAAGTATGATAAATCCCCACCGCTTCCAGGACATCAATTGTCGTGTAATCCCCAGTATAGAAGTAAATTTGGGAACGATTAATATGTTTAAGTTCTCGTTCTGGTGTTTGGATAAATTCAGCCACCACGACAATCGGATGATGTTTTAAACTGGGATCGGCTTGCAGTTGCTCAATCAGCAGATGTCCACTGCGATTCCAGCCACAGATAACAATATGATCGCGTAGTTCGTCTAATTCCCAGTGTTTAATTTCCATCACTGTTCTCAATCGTTGTACCATGACGGCGGAAACGACACCCGTAAACATGGCAAACATAGTCAAGCCACCCAGGATTACTATGAGTGTAACCAATCGTCCCGCATCGGTTTGAGGTTCGCCGCCAATGGGTTCTCCGGATACAAGGGTAAAAAAGCTCCACCAGAGGGAATCCTTCACAGAGGCGAAATCAGGATTGGTAAACCCCTCTAGCAAGTGAATCGCGATCGCGCCGACTAAAATAATTAAACCGACAACCAGCAATACGCCAATCTGGACACCAATACTTGTGGCTAAGGTAGAACCAAGACGGTTTAAATTCTGATTTAATAGGATTCCTACCCGCAATAGCCGTAAGAGACGCAACACCCGCAACAGGCGAAAGGCTCGCAATAGGGGCAATACGGCAATAATGTCTAACCAATAGTGGCGGAAAAAACGGCGTTTTTTTATAGCAGAAAAATAGCGAATTGTCAACTCGATAATAAAGATGCCGGTGAGTAGTTCTTGAGTCAGATAGATAAGTTTATAGGTTTGATTTTTACTGTCAAGCGTGACTTCCGCAATCACGAGAATTACGGAAAGCAGAATGAGTAGGATCAGCGCCAGTTCAGTTTGGGGAGCGTGGATAAAGCGATCTAAACGGGCTTGTCGGGTTTTGTTGGGCATGTTGAGGTAGGAGAATCTCTCTTGACTTTATATATACTGAAAATAAAGTTGTAGGTGGGGTTGAATGGACGTGAAACCCAACCCAGCCAGTATCTAACCATTGCATTATTTTGGGCTGATAGCGCGGATGGGTAGGTGTTTTTTTAGGGGGTTCGGAAAAATGGCTGAA
>NZ_JBKHHI010000108.1:0-16910 GCF_046539235.1 Coleofasciculus sp. | reverse complement strand
GGCGCGTCTGGAACATAAATGATGTGTCCTAACCGCTATGGCGGTTGCTATAACTCGCGCCCGCCCCGACTCAATCTGTTTCCTGTTCCCTCCCCTTAGTTATTGCAAAGTTAAGCAAAGTCAGCACAATGGGAAGAAAGTCTGGAGGTGCAGTGCATGTCTGAAAAAACGAACCGACGCACATTTCTGCTAACGGGTATGGCGGTAGCGGGTGGAATTGTGGGAAGTGCGGCGTGGAAACAACATCAACCCTCAGCTTCTCAACAGCAATCAAGGTCAACCTTAGCCATGTCAGTCTCTAGAACCACCACAATGCCGGAACGGATGTTAGGAGATACGGGGGTTTCTGTGCCGATTTTAGGCTTAGGAGGGGCGGGTAAGACACCCCTATCCAAACCGAACCAGGAAGCGGAGGCGTTGGCGATTATTCAACGGGCGTTAGAATTAGGGATTCGTTACTTTGATACGGCGGCGAGTTATGGACCGAGTGAAGAGTATCTCGGTAAAATCTTACCAAACTACCGACAGCAGGTATTTCTCGCTAGTAAAACCGCCGCCCGCGATCGCGATGGAGCGTGGCGAGACTTGGAGCGATCGCTTAAACGCTTGAATACGGATTATTTGGACTTGTGGCAATTACATCATGTCTCGTTTCACGAAGAACTTGATCCGATTTTTAGTTCAACCGGGGCGGCTAAAGCCATCGAAGAAGCCAAAGCCCAAAACTTGATCAAATACTCTGGGATTACCGGACATCACGAACCTGATGTGATTGCGGCTGGATTGCAGCGTTATCCCTTTGATACTACCCTAGTTTGTATTAATGCAGCGGATAAACATCACCCCCGTCCCTTTATTCCCACAGTTTTACCCGTTGCGCGTGAGAACAATGTGGGTGTGATTGCCATGAAAGTCCCGGCGTATGGGCGGTTGTTTAAATCCGGTGCTTTAGAGGGGATGCACCAGGCGCTGGGATATACTCTCTCTCAATCCGGGGTTCACTGTGCGGTGATTGCGGCGGAAGATGTGCCACAGTTAGAGTCAAATGTGGACGTAGCCAGCCGTTTTCAGCCGTTGGATGAGATGGAATTAGCGGCAATTGAACAGCGCACGGCGGCGAGTTGGCAAAAGAATACATTTTTTAGGGCGTGGACTTAATATGACCATCTTCTTCTTGTTGACGTAGCCATTCAGGGTCATTCGCCTTTGTCGTATAGTTCCACATCAGTTCCCGATCTTGCCAAACTTTAGCTGGGATCAGGATTTGTCCATTCTCTTCGCGATAAGAAACACTATAGAAATCAAAGACTCGCTTGATATTTTCGCGGTGTTCTGAGTTAACAGCCGAATTGGAAACTACTAACTCATCTTGCGAGCGAATAACTGGGCGATAGGAAACATACTGATTACTCATGCAAGCGACTGTCAAGGTTAATAAAACCAGGGAGATCGACCAATTCAGAATCACGTTTTGCATAATTATATGGCAGTTTGCAAGCTGATGTGCTGTATCCAACTGTAGGGGGCAAGGTGTCTATAATACCAGTCAAGTATTCCGAGAAACCGGGTTTATTGACTGATGTCCTATGCAAGGATAAACGAAACAATCAGTCGAATTAACGTTTTGTAAACAAAGTCAATGTTTTGCGTAAAATTAACTCTCTTCTGACGAGTAATGAGTAGAATCTGTTTTTGTCAGACAAAATCATGAAAATCAATACGCTAATGCTGGGATTTTTGTCTCATCCTATTGGCAAACGGTTGTCTAGAGAGATTTATGACGTATTGCTGAATGTGGGAGATTACTATCATGGTTTAATTGATCAACCACCATCGGCGTCAGAAATTGAGTTATGTGGATTAAAGATAGGAAAGGGACTCCCTGAACAAAAGCCAGAAATTCAGGTATTTCACCAACAAGAGGAAGCCTGGAGTACTGTTTTAAATGTGCCAGTCGCGGCTTATAATGTCTATCTAAAGACGATGAACTTGACATCGGCGATAGTAGAAGATGCTGTGCAAATTGAGCAAGAGTTAATTGAATCGGGTGCAAACTTCTGGGTTCAATCTCAGCCGAATTTCCATCGGGAAAACTGGCGAACTTCCGGGGGGGATAGGGCGGTTAAAAAGTAGAAAGGGTTTAGGTTTAGCTTTAGCGTTTTACAGATATCTATAACGCTATGTATAGAGTTTACAGAGAGTGTCATCGCCTTAAGGCGCTTATTGTCAACAAGTTGGGCTTAAGCTCAACTTGTTGACAAACCGGGAATCAGACCAAAGAGTTAAGGGGAATGGTACTGACTGGTATGCTGGTGGGCAATGCCCACCCTACGGTACATCAAGGGTTTCGGCGAGCAAAAAATGCAAATTTTCAGTACCATTCAGCTTAAGTCAGCGACATTCGAGTTAAGGGGAATTGTACTGACTTAAGCTGCTGGGGTCTGTAGTAGGCACGAAGCGTGCTAGAAGCGCTTAAGCGCTTACTACAAACCTGAAAAGCCGAAAAGATTACTTGGGCGAGGATTATAAACCCATACTAGCTAGGCTTCAACTTTTACTCCTCTCCAAAAGGCAACATAGCCCTCAAAATTCTTCGCCTTCTCTTTTGCTTGAGGATAGTACCATGCTGCATCTTTATTCTGTTGTCCATCAACTTCGATGGTGTAGTAATTGGCTTGACCCTTCCAGGGACAGCTTGTATGGGTACTGCTTTCCTTAAAATACTCCTGGTTGATTGAGTCTGGAGGGAAATAATAGTTTCCTTCGACAATTTGACAGTTGTTGCTCTCGGCGAGAACCGTATCGTTCCAGATAGCTTTAGGCATTGTTACGTTTCTTCATAAACTCTCCAATTCTCATTATGAGGTAAAGGTGCAGGGGAGTGGGGGACTCAGCCAAAAATTTCCGCCAGTTTTGGTAGTATTGGATACATTTTTGGTTAACGTTCTCCGGGTTGCTCAAGTTGGGAATTGGCTGTAAGCACGACAACTCGATGGAATTCGGTATCAATCGGCGTTTCTCACTATCCAATGCTCACGTATCTAGGCTGCTTTACGATGAAGAGTAGGTTCTTTATTGAACCGGAAGAAAGACATGATGAATAGTTAGTTTACGACTTTCTAGATTGTGTAAAGTTTCCTTAACTTGAGTATTGGTCGGTATAAGCGAGGATGTACATAGACCGCTTGGAGGATTGATTCGCAGTTCTTGACACCGACTCTCTACTCCCCTATTGACTGCTTGTAAGGCAGTTTTAATATCACCATTCATAATGTAACCAATCATTCCTCCATTGAGAAGCCCTGATGCGTACTGAGACGTTATAAACCGCATCATTCCTTCTTCTACATATTGTGTGGCTAAAGACTCTCGTTGATTATCTTTCCTAATTATATTTAATCTCTTACATTCAAAAGTGAAATAAACATCTTCTCGATAACCATGCGTAAACCGTAAATCGATTCGTCCCACTTCCTCTCCAGTTTCAAAATTGTCTTCTGGAATTTCACGGTCAATCCTTACGGGAAGTTTTTTGATGTTTTTACTTTGGATTAGAACGAGTCTAAATCTTCTAGTAATAGGGACTTCATGATCATTAGAATTGGGTTGGGGAAAACTTGCCCACTCAGATACAACCATTTCTAAAATTTCTGGAATCAATCCTCTGGGAAATGTATCTGCCCAAGGATCTAGGTTACCAATGATCATGAATTCTTCCTGTAACCAGCGGTAAGGAGTGCTGCTGAAATTTGATCAGCATCGTTCAGGGCAAAAGTCTTAGTCCAAAATCGCCGGGTTAAAGGCTTAAATATATATAGCTTGTCTTGATCGAAAACTTTAAGATTCCGTAAGTAACGGATGCTTCCTTGAGCATTAGGTAGGAAGTGAAAAATTCGTTGTATAGCAGCATCTAAACGGGAGGTGGATTCCTGCTCATAATCGGTGATACTTTGATGTGAATTGTTTGTTCTTTCTAGAATAACTAATCCTGCACCCATTGGTGAGGAAACTAATAGGTTACCCCTTATCTTGTAAGGACTTCTATCGGTAAAACCATTGAGGACATTACACAAAAGCTTAAGGTATTCTAGACGTTCCTCTGATTGACTATTTTCCAAAGTTGGAATAGAACGAGTACCTCGATTGGGTGTAATACTCGATATCCAGTAATTTATAGTATCATCTATTAATACTTTTTCAAGTTCATCAATGTTATAATAATCATAAACTAGACCAGACATTTTTTGTTTGGCTTGTTTAATTATTTCATTCCTCCTAAAAAATCTCATTTCTATTTCTTCTTTAGAACTTCTCATTATTTGGACAACTTCTTGGATAATTTTTTTTGATTCTGAGGGTGAATACGTTACTTCTGGTAAAGGGAAAGGCAACCGAAGTAGTTCAATTTCATGTGCTTTGTTACTATAAATTCCCCAACTGGAAACCGTATGAAATAAATAATATTTAGCTAAGTTTGATTGGAGAAAAGCTGACAAGAACATTAAAAGTTCAGAATCCTCTTCCTCACCATGAATTCCTTGGATTGAATCTTGAAAAAAAACATCAAAGTCAGCAAATGCAGTTCTCATGCCTTGAGTTATTAATATATGTGGCGCTGAAAATATATCTCTCCATTTTGTAAATCTTCTTAGTTTTCTAAAGCGTTCTTCAACAGGTATGCAATCAGATTCCAAAATAATTAGGTCAATATTTTTACTTTTTCCACTGATTAATAGCTGTTCTTTTGACCAAGATACAGTTATTATTTTTCTAGGATCGTCTTTGGAAGTCAAAGGTTGAAATCCTTGTCCCATAATCCATCTTTTTTGTCTCTTCTTATTTTTTGTGAGTTCTAATACAGTGTCAACTAATTCACTCAATTTTGGTAATAGCCTTAGACGTTCTAGTAATTTCCTATCTCTCGGAGTTCCCCAAAACTGTTGCTTCCAAACAAGTGCAGCCTCATTATGCTCCAGATCATATAAGACTTCTCGCAGACTTACACTTACTTCATCTTCTGGTGATATACTCAGAATTTCCGATCTAAGTGTTTCTAATTCTGTTTTAGGCGTGATGTATTGAATAGAATTATTTCTTTCGGGCTTCTTTTTATTATATCTCACAATAAGAGTAGCAAAAGTCGCTTGATCAAATAGGTAGAATCTCATATCAGCAAGATTAATTATCTGCTCTACGTTGTATGTTGTTAACCACTTATGTTGAAACTTCAGCGCTTTTTCCTGATGGTTAAATAAAATCCCTGCTGGAAGTAGAAAACAAACACGTCCATTTTTCTTTACATGATAGGGCGCTTTCCAAACAAAACCGTATGCTAGCTGCCTTTGAGCGATGGGTAGATCAGCTTCTGCACACCATTTTTCCATCAGAGATTCTTCACCAGATATCTGCGCCCACGGTGGATTTCCAACTACAAGATCAAAATGTTCTGTTGGTATGGGTGAATTTTGCTCAAAAAAGTCTCGGCAAAGAATGTTATAACCAACTAGCTTCGGCAGCGCATTTCCTTTTTCCTGAAGCTTCTGGATATCTCTTGGATCAAGTTGATCCAGGAAAGCAAGATATAAACTAAATGCGGCAATGCGACAAGCGGTTTCACTCACATCTATACCGGAAATATTCTGTTGGAGAATATCAATGAAGACTGCTGCACACTCATCATTGCTTGCTGTTTTGTGTTTTATGTGCCATTCCTCAGCCAATCGGTTGAATAGAGCTACGAGAAAAATACCTGAACCACATGCTGGATCAAGAAATTGCTTATCTAGTAGTGAACTGAATCCATCTAGTGCTGTGTCAAGCACAATTTCAGCTAAAAAACGGGGCGTGTAGTAAGTACCACTTTTTCGTTTTTCATTAGCATTTTCAGCTTCAATAAACCTTTCGTATATCCCACTGATCGTTTCCACTGGAATAATACTAAAATCATAAGCCCAAAATCCCAAGGATAGTTGACCACTACTTAGGTCATCTCCCTGTAAAAAGCTTTTAATAATTTTGATATGTTGATTTTTAATTAGCTCACTTTCAGCTTGAAGATCCGTATCAAATAAATCTCCATTAAAGTCGCGTTTAAGCTTTTGAAACAAAGCATATAAAAGTTTTTTTGCGTCATCTGCTTTATATTTTTTCAGAAAGTCAATAATTTTGTGGGCGTCTTCAATACCTATCTGGGAAAAATAGGAAGCTCCAACTATTTTTCTATCTACAAGATAACAGGTAAATATGGTACGCCACAATAGCCCATTTACAGTCCTAATATCAAGACGATCAGACTGTTTTCCTTCTAGTAAACGACGACGTGCGGCGTCAAGATTTTCAAGTAGGTAACGGTCAACCCGCAAATTCGGATTAAATGATTTGGGGCTTTTACGAAATAATTCTCCTAACTCAGCAGAACGAATAAATTGTCTAAGTTCAAGTGCGTCAGCAACCCGTTCTAACGTTTCTACTAGGCGGTTATCCTGATCGATGGCTTGATCTTCTCTAGCAGGAAGAGCCAAACCCGAGTAGATGTGAAACTCAGTTGGACTAATGACGACCAGAAGTGGGGCAATACCTTGGTTCCAAAGCTGACGATGCAACCGACGTATCTGCCCAGATTCTATGCGAGACACTTCTTTGAAGTATATATATGGTGCTTTATTAATGTATAGAATGCCGTTAAGTTCTAAATCCTGCCATGCCCGACGCATAGCATGAGCTTGGGGAAGAGGCTGATCGCCAGAATTAATTTGCTCAATACTCCGAAAGAACTCAGGTGGTTGCCGCTCACTGAGTCCAAGCTGTTCTATCCAATCCGGGTTAAGCTTTGTTTCCATATCAGTATTATCCCTCTCAATGGCGATCTCGTCTTGCCCTCATCTACATTCCTATGCCAATCAGCCACTCTCGTTTCAGTCTGACTCCTGTGCATCCTGAAAACTGGGAAGTTCATCTAAAGGACATTGCAAGACGCGACATAAAGCCTGTGTCTGACTAATGGTGAGTCGAGGTTCAAATCTGCCAGCTTCCCAGTTACTGACTGTCTGATCGGTGACGCCTATCGCATCAGCGACTTGTTTCTGAGTTAGTCCCAACCGTTTCCTTAGCTTCGTTAACTTACTCCCTGAACTCATTGCCTCCTAGTTCCCTTAACTTTAAATCCATTTATCTAAGTAGACAAAGCCCTAAATATATTTGTAATATAGGGTCAAGTCATGAGCCAGCGCACGAACTTTCCACGGGACGACGCTGGCTCTGGCTCCAATGACACATGGAGACAAGTCAATTATGCCTTACAAAGAACGCCTTTATCCTTGGGTGCTGTGTCCATCGTAAAGACCGAGGTGGACAATTTATCAGCTACCGTCAAATGGAACAATGGAAAAATGCGATCGCCTTTCATCTACAGCAATGTTCCACCAAAGACCAGCTACAACAGTTGTGGAGTGCGATCGCCTTTGATCACGCCAAGCACTGGAAACAATACCCAGCTTATGTTCTGCCCTTCCGACAAAGGATAACACGGGACTTATTTTTACCAAGGATTCCCCACCATGGTGAAAGACGCCCAATAATACGGATGGGTTAAATCTTGTGATTGGGGCAGTTCAGAGGGTAACAAAATCGTTCCCGCAGACGTAATCAGTTGACCATTTTCCAGTTTAGTTTTCCCCTTAAGCATATCGATTTGCACCTGTCGTAAGGCTTCGGCTTTAATTGGAGCTGTTTTTAACTGATCATAAAATTGGGTCATTAGTGCCAATGTGCCTTCATCGCTGACGTACCACAAACTGGCTAAGGTTGATTTGACTCCCGCTTGCACCGCTAATCCGGCAAAGCCTAATTCGGCGTTTTCATCCCCTAATGCAGTACGACAAGCACTGAGTACCAGTAGTTCTACAGGAGGATTATTCCATCCTAATTCTGGCAATTGATCAAGGCGTAGCTTACTATTCCATAGTTGGATGTAGGAATTGCTGATCGCACCGGGTCGAAAATCAGCATGGGTGGCGAGGTGAATAATCCCAAAGGGTTGTTTTTTCCGTTGGGCTTTCAGATTATCGAGGGTAAAACCTTCATCTAGGAAAAATTGACCTTGCCATAGTTTCTGAGTAATCGCTTCTAATTCCACAGGAACGGCGGGTAAAGGCTTTTGATCACTAAATCGTTCTGCACCCATTGCCAATACTTTGCTATCTTGCACACTTTGGAAGCGAGTATCGGTGAGGCTTAAACTGGGCATCATTCCGACACTATAATTCTCAATTAAAAATTGTTGTTCATTGTGTAGGGCAGCTACGGGAATCGAACGTAAACCCCGATCCATCACAAACACCAAGTTTTCAATTCCTTGGGCTTGTAAGTCAGCTTCTAATGGCGTAATTAACCAGTCGTAGAGTTGTTTTCCTGGGGCTAAGTAACCCGTAGCATCTCGGACATTGGTTACGGTTCGTTGAAACTGTTGCGCCACTTGTAAAACTTCAGCGCGGGTGATGGGGATGGATTTGTGAATCGGTTCCCCTTGGGCTGTTACTAAGACGAGATCCAGTTGATCATTGTCTTGGGGAGTAGCCGTTGCCGAAGAGATGCTACTGGGGACAAACATGACATAAATTAATGCGGGTTTTACCCCTGTTTCTTGGGCAATATCCTGCAAGAGTTGACGCGCCTCAGTTAAGGTGAGAATTTGAGTACCTGATTTACCCAGATAGGTTTCAAATTCTTGAGTATACGCCGCATCAATTGTGCCAAATAGGGCGTCAATATTTACTGATGGCAAGTTAGTTTCAAGGGGAGGCTGTGAGGGCGACTCTTTTTGCAGAATCAGCGGATTTTCGCGTGACGATGCACTGGGGGTTTCAGGTGTAATCAGTTGAATCTGACTGGGTGGGATTCCCTGGGTATAGGGATTGGGATAGAAACCCTCGGTAATCTGATTATCACTTCCGGTGGCGATCGCGCCTCGTGTTCCATTAACCTGGTTATAGTCTTGCCCAACGGTGAAGGGGATAAGTCGCCCTCCCTGATGGCGGATGATCACTGATCCACCGCCATTCCCGCCTGCGGTGGAGATACTGGTGGTTGTACCCGTGCGATCGCGAAATGTCTCGGTGGCGCGGAAAAATTGTTCTGTGGTAATATCTACGTTACCACCTCTGCCGTTGATGCCACCTTGAGCGTTAATTGAATCAACTTCAATATCGTTTTCTGGATCTAAAGTGACATTCCCCCCATCGCCCTGCGTTGCACTGGAATTGATTGCAGCCGTTTGAATCTCAGTTTTAGCTTGTACGGTAATATCTCCGCCTTGATTTACTCCCGACGTATTCAGATTTCCGGTAGTGACAGCCCCTTGATTACTGGTGAGAGAAATTCCTGAATTGGCAGTAATATCGTTAACATCAATCTCTTGATTTGCCAGCAGGCTGACAGTAGCATTATCCAATCCAGTAATTGTACCTGTGGCGGTGATCGAACCATTACCTGTTGGTGATAAGATAGATAGCGGATCACTGAAGGTAAGATTGCCATTGAGTGCGATCGCGCCACTGCCATTCTCTCTTCCAATCCTGAGACTCTGGAACCCGTCTTTAAACACGCCTGCGGTGAGAGTAAAATCTTGACTGGGATTCAGCGGTTGCAAAACTAGATTAGTATTTGATCCCGTTACCGTTGCACCCAAGGTAATCTCTGATGCGGTTAGGGATAAATCCGATAAGACAGCGAGGGTATCTGAGATGCTTAAACGATTCGCGGTAACATTTGCGTCAAATTGGGTAGTTCCCCCGGCGTCAGTGGTGAGACTATTTAACGGCGTGACACTACCCACAGCATCAGAGAAAGTCGTGGTTCCGCTACTGAAGATACGTAAAGTGCGATCGCCCTCTACAATGCCACTAAAATTGATATTACCACTCGCCGTATTCAGGTCAACATCAGTCCCTAAATTAACCCTGTCTCCTAAGAACGTGAGATTACTACCTGAGGTTGTGATATTAGAATTCAGTGTTGTCGTAGCAGCATCAAGGGTAATCGCGGCATTATCTTCACCCATCAGCCTACCATTAAGAACAATTTCCCCACTAGACGACTGAATCGTCACAGGATCATTGAATGTAAAATTATCATCCAGTGTAATTGTGCCACTCCCTGATTCTCGTCCAATGGTTATACTCTGGAAACCCTCTGGGAATATCCCACCATTTACACTAAAGTCTTGGTTCGGATTTAGAGGTTGTAGTGTCAGGGTTTTATTGGTGCTTGTCTCAATTGAATTCAAGTCAATTTCTGCGGCGGTTAAGGATAAATTGGATAGCACATCTACCTGATCTTGTAATTTCAAGCGATTTGCCGTCACATTCCCATTAAATTGAGTTATTCCATCAGGATTAGTGGTGAGAGTATCCAGAGGAATAGAACTACCAACCGCGCCGCCAAAGGTGGTTGTATCTGAACTCGATACTGTCAACTTATAATTGCCATCAACCGTACCTTGAAAGCGAATTGGGTTACTACCACTGTTGAGAATAACATCATTACCCAATTCAACGCTGTCTGCATTAAACGCTATACTACCATTTTCAGTCGTGATATCGGCATTTAAGTTAGTGGTGGCACTGTTTAGTGTAATTGAAGCATCATCTTCACCACGAATATTGCCCTTAATCGCAATCACACCATCCGGCATTTGAATCGTTACGGGATCACTGAACGTGAGATTACTTAAATCAATTTGTCCGCCGCTATTCGTACTGCGAATTGTCAGACTCTCGAAACCATCTTGAAATCCCACTTCACCCGCTTCATCGGATAACATTTCTGATCCGGCTAGGCTAAAGATATCAGCGGTATTTGACGATTGAACAATCAGATTATAACCTGTTCCCGTAATCGTTGAGCCGAATTCAATTTCATCCGCCGTTAACGATAAGTCGGACAGTACCTCCACTGCATCTTGGATATCGAGTTGATTAGCAGTAATATTGTTATTGATTTGGGTTGTTCCCTCTTTATCTGTCCTAAGGGTATTCAAACGGTTGATGCTGCCAACTTCACCTGTAAAAGTCGTTATTCCTGGATTTAATACAGTCAAATTATGAGTACCATTCACTGTATCATTGAAGTTGATTTGACTATTTTCAATCGTGCTTATAGTCAGATCAGCATTTAACTCAACACTTGACATAAAGTCGATTCCCGGAGATGGCTGCATGTCCCTTTGTGTCAAGGTTAATCTTGAGTCTGACAGCACTTCCACTATATTGTTGAATTCTAGCTGATTAGCGGTTATATCCTGATTGATAATTGTTTTTCCGTTCGCGTCCGTGCTGATAATATTTAATGAATTCAGACTGCCAACTATACCATTAAATAGTGCCGTTCCCGTATCCGTATTTAAACTTAAATCATACTCCCCATCAACTGTGCCATTCAAGGTAACATTACCACCACTGGTATTGAAACTGATATTGCCACCAAGCTGGAGAGGATTATCGATAGTAAGGTCATTACCGTCTGTGTTTAAGGTTACTGTTACTTCCTCTGTAAATGCTTGAATATCTAAGACTCCTGCGCCTCTGATATAGGGAAGTTCAGGTTTACTCGACGCTGGCACAAGCTGAATCTCATTGCTTGTCAGGCTAATTTCACCCCCGATAGAACCATTAGACTCTATCCCTCTTGCCAAAATTATCCCTGCTTCAAGATTAATACTTCCCCCAGTTCCAGAACAGCCCTCATCTTGACTACAAGATTGTATTGTTCCTTCATTATTACTCCCGTTTTCACTACGGCTAGTCGTGTCTATCTTACCACTTCTACTGCTAATTAAAATATCTCCACCATTATCACCACTGGTCTGGATATTCCCACTAATCACATCACCGCCAGCAATAACTTGAATATTACCCCCATCGCCATTGCTTCTACTTTTAGCCAAAATATTTAGAACATTAATGCTTCCCTGATCTGCTTCCAGACTAATATCACCTGCATCGCCGTTAAGACTATCGGATACAATATTTCTAAATGTGCTACCGTCAATATTCCCATTGGTTGTTTTAATATAAATATCGCCACCTCGACCTGAACCTGTAGTACCTCGCCATGTCGCATCAATTCCGATAAATCTAATGTCACCAGCTGCCTCTAAAATTACCGAACCAGCATCAAAGTTAATATTAGTGGATCTGGTTGTAATTCTACCGACTCGAATATCACCTGTAGCCGATCTCAAAATCAAGGATGGCGTTGTTGTTAAAAGGGTAAAGTCTGGATCATCTTCAGGAATCATATCCGATTGGTCAGGTTCAGTAATCGTAATCCCATTACCACGAATATTACCCTCTGCCTCTACCTTAAGTGCAGGTCCATCGTAAGTTCCAACGTTATAAGTTCCCCCAGACGTAATAATCGGATCGTAAAGGCTAACAAAGTTAGCGGGTTTTCCGGATAGGTTCAGAATAGAAAAATCACCGCCACTTTGAAAGTGAGCATCTACTGATATGGAACCATCACTGACTAACGTCAAATTGCCACCACTTTGAAACGGTGTTCCCGGATGATTCAGTGTCAGAATATCGATACGTTGTTCACCCTGAATAGTCAGATTATCCCCCGCTTGGGCAATAAACGGATTTGCCACACTATCCCGCACCCGTACCGTATCCTGCGCCAATAGCTGCAAATCCCCCGTTGTAGTTAACTGACTCTCCACCAACGTCAGATTATTCTCGGCTGAAAGTAACGCCGTTCCCCCGGTTACCGTCTTGGCAACCAGATCACCATTATCAATCGCAATTCCTGAACCCGTAAGGGCAACCTCACCCTGTTCATTCACCGATAAACCTGTGGCGTTACCAACATTTCCTCCCGTTAGCAATTGTGGAAGAGAAAGAGGTGTAAACGGCACTTCAGTCGCCGCCGCCGGAACCTCTAAACTCAGCAATTGTCCCGCTTGACTAATCCGCACCCATTGATTACCAGGAACGGTGGTTACGGTAATTTGACCCTCTGGGGCGACTAATTCACCCGTACTCACAACCGTACCGCCAATTAGACTGAGATTCTGTTCAGAATTGACTTCGAGTGTGCCTGTATTAACAATCGAACCGGGTTCTGGTGTATTAAAGACAAAGCCATTGGGCGTTCCCACCAGAGACGTGTAATCGTTAATCCCTGTAGCATTAAATAAGTTATCGCCAAAACTAATCCCTGTAGCGGTTGTGGCGGTAAAGGCGGCGGGGACATTTAATTGAGCCTCATTACCAAAGATAATACCCGCTGGATTGATCAAAAACAGATTAGATGTCCCGCCACTAACTTGAATTAACCCATTAATCACCGAGGCATCACCGCCAGTAATTCGTGAGAGAATATTCTGTATCGAAGGGTTAGATAAAAAATTGGCAATTTGTCCAGAGTCTAAGCCAAACTCACTAAAACTGTGGAAGAGATTCGCGCCATCTCCTGACAATTCCCCCCCCTCAATATCGAAGCGGTTTCCCTGTTGATTCACCGTCGTATCGGTACTGTCATCGGAAACAATCGGTTGGGTTAACCCCGATGACATGAACCCCAGGGTGGTTAGGCATAAGGTTAGGGTTGACAGTAGTTTCAGGTAGATGGGGGCTGACATAGACTTCTCCTGAGGGAGGTAATTCCTCTATAATTTTCTAGGGTTTGAGATAGCCGATCGCGAGACTCGGTTGGTACAAATACACCCATCCTTGGCGAATTGACGCGAGGGAAAGGATGAGATGAAAAGCCGTACAAGCCTTGAACTCGTTACCTTACCCTGGTTTCGCGTTTGGTTGATCTGGCAGGCACACCCTAGATTGTCAGGTTTCCCGAATGTCGAGAATTACTGGCAGAATTTTTCCACACAGCGAACAAATAGTTCTACTCCCATTGCTAACACAGTTTCATCAAAATCAAACCGGGGGTGGTGATGGGGATAGGCTAAATCTTTACTCGGATTCGCTGATCCCAAAAAGAAATAGCAACCCGGTACAGCCTCTAGGAAAAATGACATATCTTCCCCGCCCATGGTTTGGCATTCGGGTACGATTCCTGTAGGGGTTTCGACGACTTCTTCAGCTACGGATCGTACCAATTCTGCCATCTGTGAGTCATTGATTACAGGTGGATAAAGCGGCTGGTAGTCTAGTTCATACTGCGCCCCGTGACTCTGACAAATACCTGCAATCACTTGCTCAATACGCTGGCTGAAATATCCTGCCAATTGCGGATTAAAATAGCGCACTGTGCCGCTCATTTTGGCGCTGTCAGCAATGACATTAAACGCTGTACCAGCTTGAAACATTCCCACCGTAACCACGGCTGATTCAATTGGGTCAACATTACGAGCCACAATGGTTTGCAAGGCGTTGACCACTTGAGTGCCAATCACGATCGCGTCTAGGGTTTGATGTGGCATTGCCCCATGTCCCCCCTTGCCTAAAATTTTACACTGAAAACGCTCGCTTGCTGCCATTAAAGCACCATGGCGAACACCAACCGTTCCCAGGGGCAAATTATTCCACAAATGTAGCCCAATAATAGCATCCACATCCGGATTGTTTAAGACGCCAGCCTCAATCATCGGTTTCGCGCCGCCGGGTCCTTCTTCAGCGGGTTGGAAGATGAACTTGACGGTTCCCGCAAAGTCTTGGCGGTGTTGGGAAAGATAGAACGCCGTACCTAATGCGATCGCGGTATGTCCATCATGACCGCAAGCGTGCATAATTCCATCATGTTGCGATCGATAAGGGACATTGTTTTCTTCCTGAATCGGCAAAGCATCCATATCCGCCCGAATCGCTAACGCCGGACCTGTGCGATCACCCTTGATTGTAGCAACAATCCCGGTTTGGGCAATACCCGTTTCATGCTCAATTCCCCACTCCTGTAACTTTTGGGCAACAAATCCAGCCGTTAGGTGTTCAGTAAACCCTAATTCCGGGCGTTGGTGAAAGCGCCGCCGCCACTCGACAAGCTGAGATTGCAAGGCGCGAATCTCACTTCGGATCTCAGTTCCGTCTACGGTAGGGGGGGTAGAAGAGGTAACAACCATGATTGCTTAACAACTCGTAATACTATACTTAGAACGAAAAGATGCCTCCGGAGCAAATCTGGAGTATCTTCCTTCAATAGTAAATCCGGCTTAACGTCTGCCTTTTTTGTGAAGACAAGGCAGAAGGCAAAAGAGACACATTGCCAAGGGCGCCAGTAGAGACGTGCAACGTCTCCAGGTTCCAGTGGAACGTCTCCATGAAACGTCTGGCAACAGAGGAAGCCGATCTGTAGGGGCGGGTTTAGCCGCTCGATTTGGCTTGTCACCGATAACTGAACAACAAAACCCGCCCTTTATTCAACGTATTCGCGGGAGTCCTCGGATTCAACGAAGTAATCCGAGGAGGGATAGCGGGATGCCGGAAGAATGGAGGCATCCAATATCTCCCTTTTTAGGCTACACATAAACCGTTATTCCTCCTGATTAACTTCACTTTACTAGGGGTAAATTGCCCAATACGTTTCCAGGTATAATCACAAACTGAAACGTTTTTAGCCTTTTTGGTATCAGTGAATCCGCCGACGTAACCCATGTAGACTTTCCCAGCTTTTTCTGCTCTAACTAAGTCACCAATCCTCACTTCAAAAGGGGTTATTGTCCCGCCTTTGCGCTTTCTTATCCCTGACTTATCCGGGACTTCAAAGTGTAATTGACGGCGGAAAAAGCCATACTCTTTTCCCCGCTTTACCGCGCCTGGACGGGTGATGATTTTGAATGGGGAGGGAGTAATATTAACCCTACCCTTATGGGTGTAACCATGGGAGTTAGAACCAGTAAACGGAACATATTTGACAAAATACCCGCAAGCCAATGCCACTCCATCAACTGCGTGGGTCTCCGGTTTGGCTATAGACTTGTTAGCTTTATCCTTCTCTAACCCTAGTTGGGTTCGGAGTTGAGATGTCCCATTACCATTTTTTTGCCAACCTTCACGGACATAGACAGGAGCGATTTTTTCCATCTGGGATATTGCCCAATTCTGCCCAGTCATTACCGCACAGAAGCCTTTCCCCGACTTAGCACGCTTGCGCTTAGTCTGGTCGATGTCGGCTCTAACTCGCTCATAGCCAATTGCACTTACCGGGAATATCGCCGCCAACTCTTTGACTACCCTTAACTCCAATTGCCGTGAAGCTTTAATGGATGGGGGGAGTTTGCACTGTTTGCGATTATCAAACCTGCATTGGCGGTGGTTACGTTGCTTGAATGGAACGTCCCGGTTAATCCGCCGAGACCGTCGAGACCGTCGCAGCATGGCGCGGGTTTCCATCCGCTTTTTAACACGAGTAAACGGGAGGATAAGGTGCAATTGCGCCAACGTACATTTAGCCGACTGGACACCGACACCAGAGTAAGACTTACCCGGATCTACGCCAACAGCAATAGGCTGTAACTCTTCCCCGGCACTCTGAGTGAGTTGGACATAGTAGACGCCTAAATCTGACCATCTACCAATAGCCTTGCCCTCCCTGACCCACCGTCTAGCCCTGGATGGTTTGGTGGGCATTAGTGGCTTTCCTTCTTTGCTAACTACTGGAACACGATTCATAGATATAATCCACTCGTGTAAATGTTTACGTCCCTTAAGACATTGGTAAAGGTGTGTCCTGGATTTACCCAGTGTCCAGAGATTCCTAGACCTACATTTAAATCCGAACTAGGGAAGCGTTCGGAGGTGTTGCCTTTACCAACTTACGTCCTATTCATGACTTCCTGCCAGGTTGCCTCTGGCAATCCCCGTCCTCACGAAGTAGGGCGGGGTTCATGAATTACGCTTTGAACAAAGGTTGAGCGCAGTCCCAATCTAAAATCACAAGATTTAGATGGGGTTAGC
>NZ_JBKHHI010000107.1:0-17012 GCF_046539235.1 Coleofasciculus sp. | reverse complement strand
GAGACCCAAGGATGCTTCGCTTCTGTTGCACGGGGGAAGCCAGATGTTGCTTCGCCTTTGTTGTACGGAAGGGGGAGCCGGAAGCCCCTCCAAAGAAAAATTCATTCCGCTTCCCTCCCCTTGTAGGGGAGGGGTTTTGGGAGGGGTCTGACCTCTCGTCAATTGACCAACAGCTTTATTCCAGGAAACGATATTATCTTGGAAGAGAATTGGCGGACAACTGGGAAGTTGATAGAAGCCGCTTTGATACCATTCAGCCTCGGTAATTAAAGGAAGACAAATTAACGCCCGCCCTGTGACTTTACGGCGCAACATCGGTTCGCGATCGCAATACCCCAATAGGGAGAATAGTTGATTTTCTGCCTGTTGGTAAGGGTTGCTGCTGGTGGTGTAATAGTTTTGGAATTCCCAGCGATGACCTGTAATTGCCAGAATTTGGTCGATGGTGACGGATTTAATCTCAATCACGACTAAACCCAGTTGGGCGTCCACAATTAGAATATCAGGTTCCTTGCGAGACTTGCCCACCTTGGAAAATATGGGATAGCGCCAATACCCGATACAGGTGCGATCGCGAAATGCTTTCTGAACCGCGTCCCAGGTTTTTTGTTCACCCCCTTCACCTCCTTTACCTAGTGGTTCGGTGGTAATAAATTGATTTGTCATTCGTCATACTCGCTTCGCGAGAAGCAAGCTACGTCATTTGTCATAAATGTCCTTCTTTCTATGGATAGAGACTAAAGTTACACCTATTGATTGAGGAAACAATCTCCGATAAACGATAAGATATGCTTATAAATAAAGTTTGACAGACTAATTTATCTCTAGCGTGTAAAAGGAGAGAACAATGGCTTTACATCAACACAAACGTGCGATCGGTATTTTTACCAACCGAGACGCGGTGACGCAAGCACTACAGGAACTCCACCTGGCTAATTTTCCCCTGGATCAGGTTACCGTGATTGCCAGAGAATTAGAAGAGGAGTCGCTTCACGATACGGATAGGAAGACTCGCAAGGGTAATCAAACAGGTAAACAGGCGGCTAATGGCGCTGTTGTCGGTGGTGTTATTGGACTGGTAACGGGCGTACTCGTCGGTGTGGGTGCGTTAGCGATTCCTCTGATTGGTCCAATCATGTTAGCCGATGCTTTGGGGACTGCTGTAGCCACAAGCTTAGCCGGGACAGGAATTGGTGCGGTTAGTGGTGGACTTTTAGGCGCACTGATTGGATTAGGGATTCCCAAAAAACAGGCTAAAGCGTATCAGGAACGATTTTTACGGGGTGATTTTTTGGTCATTGTTGAAGGTACGGATGAGCAAATTCGTCAGGCAATTTCTCTACTTAAAGATGGAGGAATCGAAGAGTTAGGAATTTACCATGCGCCAGAAATGGATGGGATAAATACAGATTTCCCAGTGGCGGCTGTTGATGAGCCTCATGCTCAGATGTCTAGATCAACGGTTTATCGAGAACCGGAACTGAATTGAGATGGATTGATATACATCTTGACTGATTAACTGATTATTTGTCGTCGAAGAGGATAGAAAAAATGAATAAGTTTACACTCTTATGCTTAACAGGTGTTGTAGGGTTAGGGGTTTCCGCCTGTGGTGATGTCGCTAGAACCAGTACTAGCGCTCCTAATTCGGTCAATGAGGTTGGTTATCCTCCAGACTTGGACACCGTGTTAGGAAATGAAAGCGATGCGACGAACCCCATCCGCCGAGCGCAAGCCAATGCTGACATTCGGGCGCGGGAGCAACGATACAATGTGTTTAGGGAGGGAGAGGAACGCTCTGATCGCAATGTCCAAAGTGAAGTGCGGAGTAAGTTAGAGGTTAACCTGCCAACCTCTCAACTAGCGATTCAGGCTAATCAGGGAATCGTTACGGTAACCGGATACATCCAAACCCAAGAGAATCTGGAAAGGATTGAACCTTTGGCAAGGGAAATTAGAGGGGTTCGGGATGTAAATGTCCAAGCTGAAGTAGGACCCAATTTACCGCCTTATAAGGGTTAAATTTTCTATGTTTGAACGCCGGAAATGGCGGAAAGTTTACTTCATCATGGGGTGATATGGGTTAAAGCATCGGTCAAGAAAGCGGGTTTTTTTGGGTGAAAGCTTGATATTTCGTTGTCATCCTCACGAGAAACCCGGTTTCTCATAATACTCGACGGGCTTCCCCCATGGAACAAAAAGCTCCCGCATCCTTTGGTCTCCCCCGTGCAAAAAACGCGAAGCAACATCTGGCTTCCCCCGTGCAACAGAAGCGAAGCATCCTTGGGTCTCCCCCGTGCAACAGAAGCGAAGCATCCTCTGGTCTCCCCCGTGCAACAGAAGCGAAGCATCCTCTGGTCTCCCCCTTTTTAAGGGGGACGGAAGGGGGATCTCTTATTAAGTAAGGCTTTCAGCCTTAAGTTGACACCAATGTTCATGAAGAGTCCCCTACAGATGGTGGTTCTGGATATTAAATTTATCTCTATTGATAGATGAATACCTGACCCAATGTGTAGTAGACATGGTAAGAAAGCACAAATCTCGCACCAAAGGCTGAATTTGTGCTGGAACAATCGAAAAGAAAGCGAGGGAAACATGGCTGAAGACCAACACAACAGACACGCGCTTGGTGTATTCCCGACTCGTGAAGAAGCGGAAAAAGCGGTACAGGATTTGAAACGGGCAAATTTCCCTGAAGAGCAAATCTCCGTCGTTGCTAGAGATGCGCGTAAGAACGAGGAACTTGCTGGTGTTGATGTCGAAAAAGGCAAAGGACATCAAGTCAGTAAAGGCGCTAAAGCGGGTGCGGCGACTGGTGGAATCGGCGGCGCTGTTCTGGGTGCATTGGAAGCCCTAGGTATTACCACTTATGCGGCGTTTCTACTCCCTGGCGCTGGTCAGGTTTTAGCCTTCGGTACGGTTGCGGCTAATGCTTTAGCGACAGCCGTTGCTGGCGGTGCGGTTGGCGCAGTCGGTGGCGGTTTAGTTGGTGGTTTAGTCGGTTGGGGTGTTCCTGACGAGCAAGCTAAGGTTTATCACGATTTAGTGGCTAAAGGTGAGTATTTGATTATGGTAGAAGGGACTCCTGATCAAGTTGGTTTGGCGGAAGCTATTCTTAGTCCGATGGGAATTCGGGAATGGAAAATTTATGAGGATCCCCGAAACACTGCTTCTCGTTAGTCAGATGCCAAGAACTCAAGTTCTTGGCTAATAGCTTAAGTCGGTTAAAACCGACTGAAACAATATAATCTGATTACACCAAGCGATACTTACTTTAAGTAGGTTGGTGGAAATTAGCTTAACTCTATTAAGATTAACTGCTTTTAATGTTCCTCAACCCCTTACAAATTACAAACAACGAATGACGATACCCGCCGCCCGACTTAAATTTTTCACATCTACACTACATTAGAGTGTTTCGGGATCGATATTTAATTCTCGTAGTTTGGCGGCGTAGCAGTCAGCACTTTCGGGTCTTCCGTACTTATTGTGCTAAACTGTTAGGATAATGCCACAAAAGTAAAGCGCGTATTGTAAAATTATTAAAATTCCTGAAGCCAAAACCACACCGTTTTAATAGTTTCAGCTTATTGTTAACTCCTTCAACTTCTAAGCTTTTGAGTAGTAAGATAATTTGTCGCAGATGCAGTTCAGTTTCCCAGGGGGGTTCATCACTATAGAGATCACTTGGGGGAAAGATAACATCTTGTGAGATGTCTGGGGAAGGAGCGAGTTCTTGAATTTGGGACATAGCGCGTTAAAGGGAGGACAGCAAATTGCATTTTTATTTATTTTAGCTGGCATCGTTCAACGCAGGACTTCTTTAAGCCAATCCAGCAAACTTGCACCGCCAAACCAAACGGCTAGTAAAATAGAAATTGAGAGAATTCCGCCCAGTAAACAAATAACTAATCCGCCTAAGCTAATTACCCCATCATCTTCAATTAAGCCAAAACCTGTGACAAAAATACCGATCGCGGGTAAAGTATTGGTTCCAGGAATGGGAATCATCATCGAGATGGACATTAGCGAGATCGCCACCCCAATCACCACACGACCCGTTAGACTGGTACAAAGATAGGCTAGACGGGGACGTGCGATCGCTTCAATCTTCTTTAACCAAGGAATCCCCCCTTTAACCAATCCCTGCACTGTTTCTAGTTTCATCCTGCTATTCATGACTTTCTGGGGTAACCAGGGACGTTTGGCACCAATGATTAGCTGAAAGGCTAAGATCAGCATGACGATGCCAAAGGGGATCGAATAACCCGGTGCTGGAACAGGTAAAGCCGAGGGAAGCGATAGGATAACAAACAAAAACCCAAAAATTCGCTCCCCAGCGAAAGACAGGATATCTGCCAGTCTCACCTGGGGCTGTCGATCTTCTTCAAAAAAATAACGTTGCAGTTCAACCGAAAGTCGAGCCATTTTCCTGAAACCTTTCGATACTATAGAAATTGAGAATTTACCGAATTCTATCCCCGACTTCTGGAGATCCCCGACTTCTTCAAGAAATCGGGGATCTCGTTAGGGCATCCCTGACAAGGATTTCACTCTTGTCTATTTAAATGCACATCAGCTTACCACACCCGAAAATTTCAAAACTAGGTTCCTGATGTCCACGAGTTCATATACTCAACTTGCTCAGTGGTTAAGGTATCAAGTGAGATCCCCATTGCCTGCAATTTCAGCCGTCCAATTTCCTTATCAATCTCAGTCGGAATTGAATGTAGACCGGGTTCTAGTTTACCCTTATTCTGCACCAGATATTCGCAGGCTAGGGCTTGGTTAGCAAAGCTCATATCCATCACCGCGCTGGGGTGTCCTTCGGCGGCGGCTAGGTTAATCAAACGTCCTTCACCCAATACGATAATAGATTTGCCGTTTTTCAGGAAATACTGTTGGGTAAAGTTGCGAACTTGCCGATATTCTGTGGATAACTCTGCCAAGGATTTCAGGTCAATTTCAATATCGAAGTGACCGGAGTTACACACCATTGCGCCATCTTTCATTACTTCAAAATGTTCTGGGCGAATGACGTGCTTGTTTCCGGTAACTGTGATAAACACATCACCATGGGATGCAGCTTCAATCATCGGCATTACCCGGAAGCCATCCATGACGGCTTCAATCGCCTTAATCGGGTCAATTTCAGTAACAATCACATTCGCGCCCATGCCTCGTGCCCGCATTGCCGCACCTTTGCCACACCAACCATAACCCGCAATGACGATGGTTTTCCCGGCTAGCAAGATGTTGGTGGCGCGGATAATACCGTCGAGGGTTGATTGTCCGGTACCGTAGCGGTTATCGAAGAAGTGCTTAGTGTCGGCGTCGTTGACGTTCATCGCCGGGAAGGTGAGAACTCCCTGATTGAACATTGCCTGCAAGCGGACAATTCCGGTGGTGGTTTCCTCGGTGGTGCCGATAATATCATCAATCTGGTTTTGCCGTTCCTTCACCAGAGTCGCTGTGACATCGCTCCCATCATCAATAATCAGATTGGGTTTGTGATCTAGGGCAATTTGAACGTGGCGGTTGTAGGTGGCGTTATCTTCGCCTTTGATGGCAAAGACAGGAATACCGTAATCGGCGACTAAGCTAGCCGCGACATCATCCTGAGTAGACAGAGGATTACTGGCAATCAGCAGCGCATCAGCCCCCGCATTTTTCAGCGCGATCGCTAAATGGGCGGTTTCTGTTGTAACGTGGCAGCAAGCAACTAGGCGAATTCCTGCCAGAGGTTTATTTTGGGCAAAACGCTCCTGAATTTGCCGCAAAACGGGCATTTCCCGTCCCGCCCATTCGATGCGCTGTTTGCCTCCGGGGGCTAGGGATATGTCTTTGACTTCGTGTTTGAGTGCAGTAGATGTTGCTGTCATAGATTTGGTTGGTTTTATTTAATTGGCATTGCCATCTTAACTAACTTAGCCGATCCTCAATACTTGGAGGGCGTCTTATGAATAGGGAGATAGGTTCGTAGTTGCGCTGTCTTCGCCATAAAATCGAACCAGGGCGGGTTTTGTTGCTCAGTTATCGATGACTGGCTCGCCTTTAATCCCTAAACCCGCCCCTACCATTGAATTAATTACTTCTTGATGGCTGGTGGAGAACAGGGGCTTGGGTGGGGGGTAACAAGGGTGGGACAGGTTTTTGGGGTTTTTCTGGTTCTTCTGGTTCTTCTGGTTCTTCCGCCGTCACTTGTTTAATCTCACTGACGTTGAAAACAAGCTCATAGGGGTGTTCCATTTCTTTGGAGATAAACTCCTGAACTAACCGCACCTGTTTTGGTGTGATTTCTTGATCCGTCTCAACCGTGAGATAGACGATGGGTGGGTTGGCTGTCCAATTTACCTTTGTTCTAACCAGTTGTACCTCTGGCTGACCGATGGTAATCGTTCGCCGTACCAGGGTATTATTAATCGTGGCTTGCAGTCGAACTTGTCGGGCTAATTCCCAAAAGCTGACACCCAACGGCAGGAAGAGGAGGGCGGTGAAGCCAAATGTCCAGCCTAAGGCGTGATTGACTTTGGTGTAACCGGCGACGATAAACACTAGCATACAGGCTAAGGTGATACCCAGAAGATTGGTTACATACAGTAAAAATGCGCCTAAGCTAAACGACCAAATTCCCTGAGACAGCGACAAACCGACCACACATAAGGGTGGCATCAAGGCAACCGCGATCGCCACCCCGGCTAAGGCATCGCTGATACGCTCGCGAATCTTGGCAAAACTACTGATCCCGCCTGCTACCACTGCGATCCCCAAGTCTACTAAGTTCGGTTGTGTGCGAGAAAGCACTTCTGAACCATATTCAGGAATCCCAGCAATCCGTCCCGTCAGCCACGAGAGAACTAATGCTAAGATTGTCGCACCCGCGATCGCGCCTAAGGCTTTGCGAAATAATTTTAAGTCTCCTTCCAAAGCCCCTAACGCTAATCCCCGTAAGGGCAGCATCAACGGGGCAATGATCATCGCACCAATGATTACGGCGGTACTGTTGCTAATCAGACCAAACGTGGCAATCAGACAAGAACTAATCGTTAGTACAGCATAGTTAATTGTCCAATTCGCATCAATTGACAACTCTTGGTGAAGTTGCTTAAATACATCTTCAGTCACGGCTTCCGGTAAAAGCCGATTCAGCATGAGTATATATCGTCGCATCAATTAATTAAATGGGTATTTGATAGATTCAGTTAGGACTGAGAGACTCCCCTACAACTACCTCCTAAGATGGATGATAACTCGAAAGTCGCGATTGTTAATATTTGCTTGTAACTGGCTCCAATGCTATAACTTTTTTTGATCAGGACTGGGTATCCGGCTTAAACAAAGTCATTTTGCCCGTTTTGCCAGATTTTACTCCAAATTGGCTACTGTTAAATTTTTTTTTAGTCTATATACTGAATACTGAATTGTTAAGAAAAATAACAAGCCCACAATCAGGATGAAGAAAATGCGAATTTCAGCTTGGACAATTGCCGGATCAATGGCGTTAGTAGGTTGGGTGATCTCTCCAGTTCAGGCTCAGATATCGGTACCGGGTTTACCCGATGTCAACATACCTACGCCTAATACCATCAAGACGCCATCAGAGGATGCCGTGGTTTCCAATTGTGTCCGGCTCGACGGTCGCTGTTTATTCGAGATTGCGGCGAAAAAGTCGCAGTTACCCCCCACCCCCAATACAGTTTTACCCCCCACCCCCAATACAGTTGGGGAAGTACAGGGAGCCGAGGAAGCTGAGGAAGCCGAGGGAGCAGAAGCATCGCAAATTACTTTGTCCCAACGCATTCAAGAAATTGAACAACGATTACAGGATATCAGCCGTACTTACTTCAAAAACGAGAATGCTGAATTAGAGATTCGCCAAGAATTAGACCAACAAAGCAATTTACCCGAAATTTACATCTCTCTTACTGATGAGCGAGGTGATCTGTTAAAAGAAGTACGCTTGATGAGCGTTACCGATCAAGATGCAGCTATCACCGAAGTGCCTATAGAGCAGAGAGCGAACCAAATTATCGAACAACTCGAACAACAACTTCCCCAGGCAAAACAGGAACGGCAACCCGACGTTTTGAGGAATCGAATTAAAATTGCCGTTGGTACGGGCGTAGCTATGATTGTTGCCAGCTTACTTATTTATCGTTGGGAGAGCCGCTTAAAACGCTCCAAACAAATGTTAGAACCTTCTGAATCGAACGCCGCACCTATATCCACTCAACTTACTCAAAATCAACAGCGCAATGTCAAAGAAGTTTTACATCGCCTGCTGCAACTAACTCAAGGGGTAATCTGGATAGGAGGAAGTCTATTCATTTTGAATCTATTTCCTTACACCCGACCCCTACAGGTTTTAATCCTTGCCAGTTTTCGGATTCCCGTGCGGGTGGGAATTGTCGGCTTGGGAACCTACGTGATCATCCGGCTATCTTATGCCTTAACGGATCGCTTCTCTTCTGCCATTGCCAGGAATCATTTACTCACACCACAAGGTGCTCAGCGAGCGCAGTTGCGCGTGTCAACGATTTCTGGGGTCACCAAAAATATTATCACCTTGAGTTTTAGTGCGATCGGACTTTTAGTGGCACTGGTGGCAATTGGTATTGACATTGGTCCTATATTAGCCGCTTTTGGGATCATCGGTTTAGGCTTGTCTTTGGCATCACAAAACTTGATTCAAGATGCCATCAATGGCTTCTTTATTCTCTTAGAAGATCAGTATGCCGTTGGTGACGTGATTGGCGTGGGAGATGTTGGCGGGTTTGTCGAAATGATTAACCTCCGGATTACTCAGTTGCGGGATGCTGAGGGACGATTAATTACGATTCCCAACAGTGAAATTAGAATTGTGGCGAATCTTTCGAGTAATTGGTCACGGGCAGATTTAAATATTCCAGTCACCTATCAAGCCGATGTTGATAAAGCATTGGATTTGGTCAGACATGTGGCTCATGAGATGGTTATGACCCAAATGTGGCGAGAGCGTATCTTAGATCAACCCGATATTTTAGGGGTCGATGATTTTGGCAATCGCGGTTTTATTATTCGGGTGTGGATTAAAACCCAGCCTTTAAAACAATGGGAAGTAGCGCGAGAGTTTCGCCGTCGTCTAAAAGCGGCGTTTGATGAAGCGGGAATCTTGCTTTCATTGCCTCAACAAGCGCTTTGGTTTAATAACACCTTACCGATGCAATCGTTGTCGAATGGTCACTCGAATGGTAAGAATCACCACGATGTTCATGCAGAGTATGCTGAGATGGAATAGAGTATCGATTCATTAACCCCAGTTAGCTGTCAAAATAAATTCTGCATTCTTAGGAAGACGTAGCATGGCTACGTCTTTTATTTACTGTAAAATCTATTCCACTATTGTAGGGTGCGTTAGCGTTCGCGCAGCGTTCCCGTTCGCGCAGCGTTCCCGAAGGGTAGGGTAACATAACGCACCAAGGGTATTAGCGTAAAACTGCTCAGAGCCAAGAGAAATTTAACTCCAAAACTGTATTTCCGACAAGGATAAACCAGGTTTGATCTCTTCCTTGCACCCCGATAAGGGCGGGTTTAGTAAAGTTATCGGTTTGTAGAGAAACGTTATCAGTAAAACCCGCCCCTACAGCCTCACTCCCCAAAACTCCTCGCTTTTCAGTACATATGTACTATAATGGAACTATCAAAGATTTTACGCCGTGAACGCCTGACCCCTAAACCATTCAAGATTGTCGCCATGATTAAGCACTACATTCTCAGTATCAACCCCAACGCTGACTACGAGTGGGAACAGCGCATCCTACGCCACCCGATCACCGCAGAACGCCCGGATTTTGCCAGTTTAATCGCCCAAGCCGTGGGGGATGAAGCGGGATCGTACTTAGTGGAGGTGAATATTGAGGTCAACCTTTTAGAGAAAGCCCCAAATCCTCAGCCTCAGAGGAATTCCCTGGATGGAGCCACCAAGACAGTCAACTCCCAAGCTTCGGAATGGGTGGCGTAGTCAGTTAACTGTCTAGCTTGGATAACCGGATAAAGGATTGTCCAGATTGATATTCTCATACAGGAAGATTTACGATGAACATGAGTCAGTACCCCGCCGCGATCGCACAAGCCGCTCAAACTGTTAATGATTTGGACTCGCAAATTCAAGCGGTGCAACTTAACATTCATCGCCTAGAAGCCAGTATCGACAAGCAAATCGCCTTTGATTCTGAGTTGAAAAATGACTCACAACGCAAGGCGCGTCGATTTGAGCTACTAGAGGTGAATTTGGAATATCAGCACGCCCTGAACACCGTAATGCGGCTAACCAATCAAAAGGCGAACGCTGTGGCTAACTTGGAATACTTGCGGAATCAATTCAGTGTTGCCAAACTGGAAGCTCGACTGGCAATCGCCCGCCAGCTTAATGGTTCAGATATTGGTGATCTGTTGCTGGGCGTGTAATAGCGGAAATACGTGAGCAGCTTTGTCGGTATGGAGGAGCTGGGGAAGCAATGTTCCAGACGTGTCATGGCACTATGGCAAGCTGAGGGAGATGTTTGCTGTTCAGTGATTTCTGCCTTATTGCACTAATAGGGGACTCTTGATGAAGGGTTCCCTACTGATGGTAGTTTAACGGTGCAATAGACGAAAATAGTTATAGTTGCAAAACCCTGTTCCAGGCTGGGTAAGTTGCCCAAAATAAACTATGACTATTGTGACCTCTCAAGAAATTGCCCGATTCCGCTCCCAGCTTTCCCATAACCCCGAAGCCATGCAAGCGCTTGATGCGATTGAGGATTGCGAGGGGGATTTAGAAGACGCCGCGATCGCACTCGCGATTCGAGCCGGACAACAACCCCAAAGCGACAATGCTCGATGGTTAGACGATTTAGCCAAAAAATGCCGTGCGGTTATTTGTAAGCCGGAATTTCGCCAAGATTTGCTTGATGGCTCTTATACCCAGGTGATTGAATACTTAGCAGGGACACCCCTACTTCCGGCGATTCTAGCAACACCAGTCCTGATGTCGGCTCTCAGCCAAGGCGTGACTAACTTTTGCGAACCGATTGATGCTCACTTTGAACAGGTTTATGGCGATCGCTCTCCTTAATTCGGTGTATCCCAATGCCAGTCAACGTAACCTTAGCACAGCAGTCAGGGGAATGAGGGAGCAAGTTCTGTGATATCGCGATCGCACTCCCGTCACTTTAAAATCACTAGGATACTGTGAGCTAAACCAATACTCCCCCATTTTACAGTCGGTAGTATAAAAGCGTTGCACTAGACTAGACGACCCACGACCTCCAGTGGGTCTTTTTTCTGTTCGTTCATAGTTACACTTGTAGTTGCGCTGTCTTCGCCGATTCATAGTTGCGCTGTCTTTGCCATAAAAACTAAGCTGTCATGCATTTAAATTGGGTATTAGTAGCGAGCAAGATGTAAAGCCTGCGGCATGGCTTCGCTAAACGCAATACAACGATTTTGCCATTATTGACATTAAGGTTTAAATGCCGAACAGCTTATCCCCTCACCCAAGACATTCTCATCCAATGGCGTCCCGATTTTTCGTTACCCATACATCCGTTTGTCTGGTCAATTTTCCGGAGTATTATTTTGGGTATCGCTATTGGTTTATTCGCTTTGTTATTCCTGATGCTGATTAGAAAAATTCTCAAACCGTAATTTGTCTTATGCGGTAACAAATTTTATAATAGATCGAGCGGATGAGTATAAATGTGGGTTTTATGAGAACTATGATATTGGATGAATTTACCCAATTAACGGCGAAACAGGAAAAATGTCCTTCTCAATTGCCAAAAGCGCTGCAAGCGTTGTGGTATGACAAAAAAGGGGATTGGCACAGGGCGCATGACATCGTGCAGAATGCCAGCGATAGTGATAGTGCATGGGTTCATGCTTATCTTCACCGCGAAGAAGGCGACTTAAGTAACGCCCGTTATTGGTACAGACGCAGTGGACAGTCACAATTTAACGGTGAATTGAATCAAGAATGGGAGTTTATTGTGTCTAATCTGCTGGATAAAGTCAACGCCTAAACTAAATTGTAGGGGCAGGTTTAGCCACAATTGTAGGGGCGGGTTTAGGGACTAAATTCAGATATTCACCGATAACGGAACAACAAAACCCGCCCTCCCCACCGATAAATGAACAACTTGCACCCGCCCTGATCCAGGTTCGTAGTAAGGGCTTTAGCCCTTAATCTTGTTGGGTTTCCTGCGTCAACCCAACCTACAACTCGCTCTAATTCCTGTTCGTAGTAAGGGCTTTAGCCCTTGATTCTGTTAAATCTCTTTCATCAACCCACGATGGCGGGTAACACAGCAAAAATAGGGCAATAGATTTGACCATTGAATCGGGCACACGTCAGTGCGCCCCTACGGTTTCTGGGCGTAAGCTTTGCCATACCACAACAACCTATTCTCCCAAAAATTGAGACTTTATATCCTCCAATTCCCGCTCAATTTGACTTTGGGTTTTTTGAGTATTGGCAGAACCTTTAGTCGGCGGTGTCGATTTTTGCGGCGTACTTTTCGATGTCGGCGGTTGCAAAAACTCAGACTTCAAATCCGCTAATTCTTTATCTAACCCTTTGCCATATTGAGGCGGATTTGGCTGTGACTTAATTGGCGCTGAAGCCGGAAGATGTGCAGGTTTTGCCGATTTAACCTTAGCCACAGGGGTTTGAGACTGTAAATCCTTGAGTATCTCCGCCACAGATTGATAGCGCTGATTCGTCGCACTAACTAACATCTTATCTAAAATTTTAGCCACGCGATCGCTCACTGGATTTTTCAACCCTTGTCGCCATATCCAAACCCCCTGATTCACATCAAACAAGTCAAAGGGATGGATTCCTGTCAACAGATGGATACAGGTCACGCCGAGACTATAGATATCACTCGCAAATACCGCTTTACCGATACTTTGTTCAGGCGCGACATACCCCACCGAACCAATCACTGTCCCGGTTCTCGCCAACGCTGTACCTGTAGCCACTTTTGATGCGCCAAAATCAACCAGAAACAGTTGCTTATCCCGATTTCGACGAATAATATTTTCCGGTTTAATATCGCGGTGAATGACATGATGCTGGTGAACAAATTGTAAAACAGGTAACAAATTATTCAAAACATCGCGAACTTGGGCTTCTGTAAATGCGCCTTTCCTTGCCAATTCCTGGGCTAAATCTTCGCCCTCAATAAACTCTTGCACCAAATATTGTTGATTATCTTGGCAAAAATACGCCAACAGTTCGGGAATCTGGGGATGTTTACCCAACTCATCTAACCGTACTGCTTCTTGGGTAAATAACTGCGCCGCTTTTTGTACCGTACTGGTTCCCTGGGCTTGGGGGAAAAACTGCTTAATCACACAGGGGGGATGAGACGGTTTATCTTCATCCACCGCTAAAAACGTTCGCCCAAAACCCCCTTGTCCCAAGGGTTGAACCGTTCGATAACGTTCCTTGAGGCGTACTTTTGACCCACAGGTAAGGCAAAATTTTGTTCCGGCGGGATTTTGGGGGTTGGGACAGTTAGGATTGAGACAGTAACTCATGGGGGTAGTTGGCAATTCAGCGTTTATCTCTATTTTGCCTCTAACCACCACTCCCCATCCCGAAGTCACCGAACAAACCCCCTATAGGGGAGACCAAACTTTCGCCTCTCCCCTCACCTGCGAATCCCTGCAACACCTACCTTCGCGATCCAAATAACGAAGTTTATCTCAGTGTGGTTTCAGTTTGGGAAGCTATTGTTAAATACCAGTTAGGCAAGTTACCCTTACCCGAACATCCTGAAACCTATTTACCCAAACAACGGGACATTCATCAAATTGCCAGCCTTGCGCTTGATGAAAATAGCGTGGTTTAATTGGCTAAACTGCCACCTTTACATCGCGATCCATTTGATCGGATGCTAATTTCCAAGCTTTACACAACAATTTGATCATTCCCACAGTGGACTCGGCAGTTCGTGCTTACCCAGTCAGGGTCATGTAGATAGGTTGGGGTGGGAAGTTTTGAGAAACCGGGTTTCTGCGCTAAATTTGGGTAAGGAGACAAAGATTGTCCTAGAAGCCCCCCGAACATCGCACGATAATCAAGTTAATCTGTATGGAGTTCTCGCCATGAGTTTATCCCTTACGCCAGAAATTGAACAACGGATTGCCCATCAATTAAATCGGGGACGCTACCAGTCGGCGGATGAAGTGATATTAGCCGCCTTGGAACTATTAGATAAAAGAGAACAATATTTAGCCGAACTCCGCCAGAAAATCGAAATCGGGGAAAGCCAAATTCAACAAGGAAAGGTTACAGATGGAGAACTTGTATTTAATCGCCTGCTGAACCGTTTACAGCAACAGACTGAGGATTCCTAATGGGGACTTATTCATTCTCTGATACTGCTCTAGCTGACTTAGACGAAATTTGTGCATCCATGTCGGAAATAAACCCAGACTTGGCGATTCGATTTTTTAAAAAAGTCCGAGATAAGTGCCGTCAGTTTGCTCAATTCCCCAACATGGGCAAAACGTACAGTTCAATCAAAGCAAATCTCCGAGGTTTTATTGTGGAAAATTACATCATATTTTACTTTCCCCGACCTGACGGGATAGATATTGCTCGCATCATTAATGGGTATCGAGACTTAGAATCATTGAATATCTGAAATTATCAGAAATCCACCTACTTAATAGGAATGGTACTGACTTAAGCTGGGTTCGTAGTAGGCACGAAGCGTGCCAGAAGCGCTCGCATCGCTTACTACAAACTCTAAAATCAGTGACATTCTACTTAATAGTTATTGTGCCAAGATAAGATCCAACAGTGTCAACGCCGCCAGTACTTGAATGTTGGGGCATTTCTCCAACCGTGAATTCTAGATAATCTGTAGCAAAATCTATCTCTCTTTCACATAGGCTTTAACTAAAGCTTGAACGGCGAACAGTGATGATCCGTTATCGGTTATTTTTTCAATTAAACCCCGTTTTCTCAAAGACTGTACCGCCTTCAAAAAATCGGAGTCAGACAACGCTAACTCGGCGGGTTTGAGGGAAATGTCTGCCGCGTTTTGGTTCGCTAACCACAGCGTTACCATTTGCTCAGATTCAGATAATCGTTGATATTGTGCCTTTAATCTGGGTTCTAAGTCTCCCAGAAATAGATTGGGATAGGATAAGAAGCGATCAACGCTACTGTTAAATAAATCTTGGATGGTAGAAGCGATTATATTTAACCAGGATGGATTGCCGCCGTAACGTTCGATAAGTTCCCACCATTTATCCTCATCGGTTAACCCTTTGTTCGTCAAGAGTTCCGCCGCCGACTCTCCCAAACCACACAGTTGTAATGTGCGGCAGTGACGATTTTCTCCTTCTAAGATGGCAATTTCTGTGGGTTTTTCCCAACTCATGAGGAGGAAGCAACTGTGGTGAGGTGTTCGCGCAATTTGTTGCCAGAATTTGCTATAATTTTCACAGTCTGGTAGATATGTGCCTGCTAATTCACCACTGGCAAAGAGTTCTTGGAGATCGTCGAGGATGATTAGGCAGGGATGCGATCGCAGATAGTCAATTAGGGAGGGGAGTTTGGTTTCTCTATCTTGAGAAAAGAACTGAGTTAAGTTGGTTTGTAAGCATTTCAGGGTTAGGGTTTCGGTACAGTTGCGCCAGAGAATATAATCGAAATTATCTTTAATTTGTTCGATGAGTTCTCTAGCGATGGTGGTTTTGCCGATACCCGGTAATCCAAAGATAGTGACGATGCGGATTTTTTCTTGGAGTATCCACTGCTTGAGGGTGGTTAGTTCTGTGGTGCGGTTGTAGACGCGATCGCATTCCGGTGCTTCGGTTAAATCGTGGCGTTTTTCAGGTTTGTGGCTGGTGGCGTTTGGAGTGCGCGATCGGTTTTGTATAGTTTCGTCAGAATGCCAATTTTCTCTACAGAGATTGATGTTACTTCCCCAAAATTTACTCTGTGCAAAATCACCAACATTAGAATTATAAATATAATAACGTTCCATTGTAGCGCGGAAGTTCGATTTATTAACTTTTTCGTCTAATTCTTCTGATATCAGTTGCCATAAACTGCCCGCTACTCTTTTGACATTAGCTTCAGTACAGTTATAGTCAGCAGCGATTTCTCTGTATTTTTGACTATTCCAAACCCCTGATAATACTGCCTGTTGCAGGCTATTTAAGTGCGATCCTGTTTTGGTCAACACCAATTCATCGATCCATTCCAGGACTTCGTGGACATCCATCGGCGATCCGCATATTGGATATTGGTTATTCGTAATTTTACTACCTTTTGCACCCTTTTGCAACTTTGCAAGACTAATTTACACTTTTTTGCCAATTGCCACCAAAGAAATATCAGTTAAACTCTGTACCGATTTATACTTTTTGTTACTTTACAAACTTGCTAAATTTTTTTAGCATGGAACATGAAGCAAGGTATGATATTGGAGTTTAAATTCATGAAACCGAAAACTAGCACTAAAGAAGATCACAAATCTGCCAAGTCAGAAAAGAAAGAAAAATTGACTAAGTGTGGGGTAAAAGTATCATCCAAGGTACGACCTAGCCACCTTGGGCTGTAATTGTGACAAATAGAAGGCTTTACTATAGCTTATTTAAGTTTTAGTAAAGCCTTTTGAGTGATTAAATAAAATAAAAACCATGCCTTTTATTATTAAACCGCATCTATTTAAGCAGTTTGGCAATATAGAAGAAGCCAGTGGCTTTTTTTTGATAGTTGATTGTCAATATAAAGGAGCATTTACAATTGACAAAACATCCAATAATTATTTAAGGAGTACAATTATTTATTCAAATTATACAGAACTTGAACAAATTATTTCTAAACTTCCTTCTTTTTCTCATATTCTTATCATTTCACCTCGCTTCCCATCTACTTTATTATCCAATGAACATAAAATATTATGTCTTGGTACAACATCAACAAATATGTCTTTTGATGATGTATTAAATACTATACATATCAT
>NZ_JBKHHI010000106.1:0-17119 GCF_046539235.1 Coleofasciculus sp. | reverse complement strand
GGGCGCACGTCATGTTGGTAAAGGGCGCACGTCATGTTGGTAAAGGGCGCACGTCGGTGCGCCCCTACGGTTCCCCGAAATACGCCATGTCGGTTGGTAAATACACGCGGGTGGGTTCCTGGCTAAATTCGGCTTGGATTAATGCACAAGCTGGGGTAAAATACGCTGCTTCTATCAGTCGTGTGGGTAAGGCGGAGGCGATTAAGTCAAAGCGTTGGGGTTTGCTGGGTAAATCCGCCCAGTTCAAAAGTCCAGTGAGCGATCGCGCTTGCTGTACTATGGTTACTGATTGGGCTAAGGTGAGGCTCATTTTGACTTTGGCGGTGAATTTCCCTAGTCGTAGATACTGGATGGGGAAGAGGTTCAGTTGCTCATTTTTATGGTAATCCCGTAAATAGTTTACCCCCTGGCTTAAACTATCTCGACAAATTAAATACCCTGTCGCATTATCCTGGGACATTTCCTTCCCCTGATTATCGATAACCCATCCCTGACGCCGGGGGCGAAATAGTTTGGCATATCCCCAACTAGGATAACCCGATGACTTTTCTCGCCCTAAATAAAAGGTTTCCCCCATCGTATTGAATTGGTTAATCCGATATCGAGTCATGGGTAAAACCGTGGCGGGTGTGAAATAAAGTCCCGCTTGATTCACCGGGGATAATTGTTCCCGATAGAGGGGTTTTTGCGACGATTGGCGATACTCGGAAACCGCTAATCCCAAAGCATACGTCAAGGCATAATTATGGATAAACCAGCCCGTCTCAAAGACTTTACCCCGTTCCGTTGTCGCGTAGAACAGATAATCCTCAAATTGGAGGCGATAGCGATAGACTTCCACCTAACTCCGCCCTCCTGAGTAGGTTCTCGCCGCTGCATCTAAACGGGTAAAGAAGTCTTGACAGGAATCCAGTTGATTGTAAATCGAATAGACCTGATTCAGCAACCCCTCAAGTTCCGCCCTTGACATAGCGACACTATGTCCAGGTATCTCTGCTAACACCTTGGCAAAGACATCTAGAATCGCCCCTTCTGTTCCCTGGGAATTGATAAAATCGGACAGATTTAGGGAATCGGCAATTTGTCCTTGAGGCGCTAACTTATCATAGAGTCGCTGGGTTAAGTCTAAATTCGATAACTTTTCCACATTCCCGAAACTGATACCCAGAATATGATTGCGAATATACCCCTCCCGATTCGCTTGGGCTCCATAGCGGGTTGTCTGGAGAATATTCCCTAAAACATAGACTAATTCATCGGTTGTCACATCAACTAAGGTTTCTACACAAGGGAGAAATACCTGGGGAATTAATGTATCTTGTTCCGCAAAGGCTGAACCCGCAACACCGCCTTGGGTTTTATCTTGAATCGCATTCAGTTTAATCTGTTTCTGGAGTTGAGGATACCCTCTTAAGGTAAAGGCGGAATCGGTGAGCAATCGTGATTTTTGTGAACCTTCGCCTTGAACGGCGGCAAATCCATAGAGGACACAATCGGGACATTCGCCACACATTCCTTCCATTAAATAACAGGGTTTGGGCTGTTTAGATTCCTCGCTATCACCGACTAAGCCAAATTGCCGTAGTAGGGCTTTGCCAGTACGCCGTTCTGGGGCGATTTGTTTACGCTATAACCACGCGGTCAACGGTAGTTTTAGCATTTTCACCCAGATAGCCGGCTTGTAATTGTTCGGTATCTAGGGCGTCACCTTCGGTGGTGAAGATGGCGTAGGATTTGGTTTCTCGCAGAACTAATATCTGGATGTATTTGTTTTGGCGGAAGTTGGGGATGGATTTATGAAAATAGCGGGAATACTTGTCTAAGTTGGTTACAGTCATGGGTAATTGTCCTCACGAATGAATAATTTTATGTTATGTCGGAGTAGTAGGGACACCATCCTTGCGCCCTTGATTTCCATGGGTTGCGCCCTTTTATCCTGTTCAGTTGAAACCTGATTAAGGATTGCCCCATTTTCCGGGCGACCCGAGTTGATTGAATGGCTGCCAATTGTTCATTAAATTCAGCTGGTCGCCCCTACATCTGATTTAACCTTCCGTTGTTGTTTCTGTTGATTCCATTGCGCCCACTTTGCCGACAGTTGCTCTCTCACATAGAAAAATACTCCATTGGCTAAGTCATTTTTATAGCGACTCAGACGGGAAAAACTACGGTGACACCTTTGCTCAAATAGTTCGTAGTCAGCACTTTAGTGCTGCTCAATGAAGTTTTTTAGCCACTAAAGTGGCTACTACAAACGCCGATAGTTGCTCACTCACATAGAAAAATACTCCATTGGCTAAGTCATTGCTTTCATCCCTTTGGGTATAACTCGATTACACAGGCTACAAATCCCTTTAGGTGAACCTGTCTTTTTCTTGGCGGTGACGAGGGGTAAGGGATCATAAATTAATTTGTCTGAGTCTATAGACCATGATAGAATTAAGGATTGGTGAATAAACTTAAATGTATCCTCCTGTAATGCCAATTCATCTTCGACATAATTTAACCGCTTGGTGGGACTATCTAGGGCAATAATCGGAGGGGATACCTGTTGGTGCAATGTATCCAGAATTATCTCCACGGGCGTAACTAAGGCTGAATCCCCATTCAGGTTAAATTGTTCTAGATAATGATATGCCATAATCTGGCTAAATTCTGGTGTTCCCGCCCGATTGAAAATAGAGGCAGATTCGGTTAAACTGGTTTGTAAAGAGGGAGACAGTTGTAACTGCTGACTCAACCAAGGAATCACCCTTGCCCAACTCTCATCCGGGGATAAATAAACATCCCGTAACAGGTTAAGTACACCGCCCAAATAACGGTTAACTGCTGCCCATTTTCCAGCAAAATTGGAGTCGCGATCGCGAGTTGGTTCAATGTGAAAGAGTTGCTGGAAGTTCTCCTGATTCCCAAAGTTTGCTGGATGAGTTCACTGGAAGCCTTGCGAATTGCCTTGAAGCTGTTAACGGATTCTGGATTCTACGTCTGATTTAACATTCCGTTGTTGTTTCTGTTGATTCCATTGCGTGCGACGGACGACCTTGTTGAAACACCTGAACACCAACCGGACAACTTAAATCCCTAGCGATGACGGGACACTTGGCTCTGAGGAGGAAAAAAATAGTCTTGTGAGTATCACTGAGACTCTCATAATTTCCCTGCCCTTTAGCCACAATCAGATCCGCTGCATCAAAGCGATCGCGAAACGCCTCAGAGCATTCAGCTAAAATTGTCCCTGGTGCATCAGAACCATTATCCATCACCGCCACAATTTCACTCATCCCCACCAACTCCGCATCCGCCATTGTCCCATCATTCAGCACCGGATTCCCTCTTACCACATAAGTTACTTTTTGTCCAGGAAGTTGTTCAATCAGCAGGCGATCGCAAACAATTTCACCCGCATTATCTCCCAGATATAGAATCGTTTCGGCTTGCTCCACTCCCTGGCGAAACGCCTCAATAACCTGCCGATTCAGAGGAATTGTCGTGGCTTGTTGTAGCACTCGCACCACCGTTTCATCATCAAGATTTTGTTGCACCCCAAAATCAATAATATTCCCAGCAATTGCCAAACGAATCGCCATCTCTAGGGGATCAGCAGCCGATTTTACCTCAGCTAAAAACTGAGGATAAAGACTCATCATCTGCTCATTGCTACGCTCTTTAATTCCACGGTAGGGGTCTGGATTCCCGCTCAACTGTCGCAGCGTGCGGTGAATTTTCATCGCCATGTCTACTGGAGAATGAACGAAATCCATCGTACTCATTTCCTGTAACACTTGTCGCATCACTCGTTCATGGATGACGGGATCATCACTCGCCATCGTCGCCGCTTCTAGGGTTTGTCGCAAAAAACAAGGAATGCAATCTAAGTAAGTTTTCATCAGAGGATCAGTTGGTCATTGGTCATTTGTTAGGGGGCGAGGACTATTTACAGAACCTGTCGGGCGTTGAGTTTATTTCTGCCCACCGACTTATCAGGCAAAACACACCTCACCAAAAACGTTATATAGTGTTTTCAAATGAGATTTACATCTAGATTGTCTTTTCTTGGCTGCCCAAAAAAACTCCCTATCTCTTTCCCCTATTGCCTATTGCCAGAAAGGCTATTGCCTTTTTACCAGGTTGCTGTGTTGAGGACCCAAATGAAAATACTATAGACGTTGAGTCACCCGTTCCCAGATCCCACGCAGACTCGAGGCGATCGCATCCTCTCCATCTGCATATTCAATCACGCTTAAGCCTTGGGTTTGAGCGGCTGTCACCTTAGCACTATAGGGGATGCGACCCACACTTAACAATCCCTTGGCTACCGCATAAGCTTCAATCCCTTCGGTCAACTCCTGGTTAATATCTGCCTTATTCACACAAACCATCCCTGGTAGCTGAAACCGTTGCAACAACTGCACCACCCGCTCCAAGTCGTGTAGTCCACTGGGAGTCGGTTCAGTCACCAACAGCACCTGATCTGCACCCGTCACAGAAGCGATCACCGGACAGCCAATACCGGGTGATCCATCCGTAATCATTAAACTCAACCCCTGCGCCTGCGCCGTTTCCTTCGCTTTTCGCCGCACCAGAGTCACCAACTTGCCAGAATTTTCTTCCGCAATACCCAAACGGGCGTGAATCATCGGACCATAGCGGGTATCAGAGCGGTACCATTCCCCATTCACTGCTGGTGCAAATTGAATGGCTTGGGCTGGACAAAACCGTTCACAGACGCCGCAGCCTTCACAAGCAAGGGGATCAACGACATAGGTCATCCCATCCGGGGCGGGATGGATGGCTTCAAAGCGACAGTATTGTTGGCACTGACCGCAACCGATACAATCAGAAGCGTCAATCGTCGCCCGATTTCCACCCAAAAACTCTTGGCGATCGCGGATTGTCGGAGACAAAATTAAATGTAAGTTAGCCGCATCAACATCGCAGTCTGCCAGCACCACATCGGAGGCGAGGGCGGCAAAGGCGGCGACGGTACTGGTTTTGCCGGTACCCCCTTTCCCACTAATAATCACCAATTCTTTCATAAGCTAATTTTTTCCCTCAGAGTTTGGGCAATTTGTGTCAATTGGATGTGATAATCGGGGAGAACCTCCACCGCTAAATCTCCGTGGGAGTAAGCCACAGCCACCTCTCGATCATTGGCAATCTCACCCAGGATATCGATCCCTTCGGCTTGGCAGTAAGCAGACAAAGCGCGATCGCCGATCCCAGCCCGATTGACAATCATCCCAAACGGAATTGCCAACACTCGCGCCATTTCGATTACCAGTTTCACATCATGGAATCCAAAGGGCGTGGGTTCGCTGACCAGAACCAGATAGTCCGCCTGTCTTAGGGTTTCCACCACGGGACAAGAGGTGCCTGGCGGCGCGTCGAGAATAGCGACACCTGTGGCTGGGAGTTTGGCTTTGACAGCTTGAATGACGGCGGGCGTTTTCACCTGACCGATATCCAATTGTCCCTGAACAAAACCAATGCCCTTCGCCGTTCCGGTTTCCACCGTACCAATCTCTTGGGGAACTTCCGCGATCGCCCCAACCGGACAGACGAGGCTGCATCCACCACAACTGTGGCACAGTTCCGGGAATACCAGAACCGATTGATTCACCACCGTGATCGCGTTAAATTGGCAGATATCGGCACATTGAGCGCATCCGGTACAGCGATCGCGATCGACTTGGGGAATGGGCACCGTGACGCGATCTCGTTGATCTAGAGTCGGATGCAAAAATAAATGCCCGTTGGGTTCTTCCACATCACAATCGAGATAGGTCACCGCTACCCCCTGTTGCGCCAAGGTAACGGCAAGGTTCGCCGCCACAGTGGTTTTACCCGTTCCGCCTTTGCCTCCAGCAATGCAGATGGTGGTTCGTTGTTGATTCATTAACCCCTTCCTCCTGGGCTGATCTAATCAGGACGACTGTTGCCATTGTTCCACTGCCAAGCGCACCGTCGCCGCTGTACTGGTGTGGATTTGCACGCCACCTGCCTCCAGGGTTTGAGTGGCTTTGGGTCCAAAACTCCCAGAAATCACCACCTGGGCGCCTTGTTCCACTACCTTGGTTGCCGATTGCACACCGGCGCCTCCCGACTGACTGGCGGCGGCATTCGGCAGGGCGGTAAATTCTCCGGTTTGCGAGTCTATCAGGATCAAATAGGCGCAGCGACCAAACCGAGGATCAAGTGGGGCATCTAGGGTATTGCCCGTTGAACTGATGGCAATTTTCATTATCCTCACCCTTGAGTAAAACTTTATAACACTATAGTAAAATAATCAGCAGAAATTGCCACAACCTTTCGCGTCAGCCGCCGACTCAACGATTAAACGATGAACGTAATCATGCTTGAGTCATCAGGGATAATTAAATGAAAGTTGAATCAATCCCTATTCAAAACTTCAAGCAGTTTAATCACCCTCGCTCTTTACGATGTAAGCGGAGTCAGCGAAGTTATCATCAGGCGTTGATTCGTTCATTCAACCCTTGGGAAAACTCAATTTTTGGTTGGAGGGAAATTTCAGGTTAACGCGGGTTCACTGGACTGATAAATATGAGCCGCTTTCAGCATGTGATAGGTAATCAATAGTTGGGTTAACGCTAAGGGATAACTCTGGAGTGTTTCCCCTGTGGTTCCCGTCACCTTACCAATATTGGGATCACCTTCTAATGTGCAGTATTTACCCAAGTAAGGAATTTCACTACATAAAATCCTCTCTAATTCCCGCACCTGTTCCTCCGTCGCATGACCGTCAACTTCCAGGACATCTACAGGTTTACCCATATCTCGGTCTAATTCGAGACGAATGGCTGTACTCAGATGGGATTTGCTGGGACTCAGGAGTCGGGTAAAATCTGGATGAGGAATCGTCGGTCTTAGAACTAACCGCACATTCAGCATCAAATCCCTCTGTTCGTCAGATAATTCGTCAGGAGGATAGAAGCTAACCACAATATCTGACCATTTACGCTGGGGACGGATAAATTCCTCCGAATCCATTTCCCGTTTTCTCAACTGTTCGAGTACCTGTTCCTCCGTATACCCTCGCTTGCGGGTATCTCGCTTAACTTTCCACTCACTCCGCAGCGATTCTGGTGGTGCTAAAAAGACCTTGACATCGAAGCACTCACGCGCTAATCGAGTAGAATACCCGAGTAATCCTTCAACAATGACAAATCGTCGGGGTTGAATATACTCTGGAGGTTCAAAGGTACCAGTGTTGTGGTTATAGATTGGTTTGAGAATCGATTGTCCCGTTCGCAGCAAACCCAGATGCTGCTGCATGATATCTAGATAGTTACAGTCAGGATGAAGGGCTGAAATCGCTTTTTGCGCCCGTTCCTGGCGATCATAGCGGTGGTAATCATCGGTACAGAGGATTGTGACTTCATCTTCGCCCAAGATTTGAGCAATTCCTCGTGTTAGCGTTGTTTTACCAGCAGCGCTATCACCGACAATACCGAGGATAATAGGGCGATGAGTCATAGGTCTTCCATGATTATAAAATTAGGGAACTCCTGATTCGTATAATTCTAGGTGGGAAGGGGCTATTTGTCATTTGTTCCTGGTTCCTGGTTGATTGTTCATGGTTCCAGCTTCCCCAGCTTCCAGACGTAGCATGCTACGTCTCTACATTGCTCCCCCAGCTTCCCCAGCTTCCCTACACTTCAGCTTGCCATCTGACTAGCGATATCATCCGTCTTTGCCGCCATGATAAAGTCGTTTTTGTGTAAGCCGGAGATGGCGTGAGTCCACCAGGTCACAGTGACTTTACCATACTCGGTTAAAATAGCAGGATGATGTCCTTGTTCCTCGGCAATTTCACCCACACGGTTGGTAAAAGTGAGCGCTTCTTTGAAATCGGGAAATTCATAAGAGCGTTCTAAGTGGGCTTCCCCTTCTGGCTGAATTAGGTTCCAGTCGGGAATTTTCGGTTTCAGTTGGGCGATCTCCTCTTGGCTAACGGGGGATGAATTCTTGGTGCAAGCTTCGCATTTTTGTTGGTTTAATTGAGCCATCGTGATTATCCTTGTAACTGCCATCACTTTCACATACTCAACTTTGTCAGAACATCTATCTGAGGAGGAATGCCACGCTTCGTGCCGACTACGAACCTAGCTTAGGAAAATTTTAGAAGGGGGGTGACACCCCTAATACCAAAAATGATATAGTGTGATAGATAGATGCACCCTGATAATTGGGAGAGTCCTTTGAGTGGCTCTCTTTTTTATTGGTTATTGGTCGTCAGGACGTTTCCCAAACCCCAGCCGAATCGGTGGATTCTGCCTCATCGCCAGATCCAATCGCCACCCCTCAAGGCGTCCAGAAAACCACCGTCGTCGAAGGGCGGGTTTAGTTACATCTGGGTGCTTTCGTAAACGATAGTAGTGAAACCCGCCCCTACAAACCATACCCTCTTTCCGAAGCGAAGAGTCAAAACTCAAAACTTCCTCCTATGCTAGATAGGAGTGGAATCAGCTTTCGGATGCAGCACCTAGCATGGATCGCAACCCCGCCCAAACTCGACTATCTCGCCGGATCACGATTTCCCGTCAACAAAAACGCCAGCTAATCCTGGCGATCCCTGTCACCTGTCTTGTCACCTCACTCGCCACATTTAGCTGGTTGCAATTCCAAACCGCCCAAGCCGAAGCTAGGTTACGACATACCCAACGGGTGCGTCTGGAAACAAAAAGCTTACACTCCGATCTTCTGGAAGCCGAAACTGCTGTCCGAGGGTATGAAATTACCCGCCGTCAAGACTTTCTGGATCGCTATGAATCCGCGATTGCCCAAATTCCGGTAACTCTGGATCAATTGCGTCAACTCGTTGCCCAAGAAAATGCCCAAGCTAGTCGCCTGCAACGGATTCGTGAATTAGTCTCCGCCAGAGTCAGTTTGCTACAACGGAATCTCCGATTAGTGGATGCCAAACCGGAAACCGCTACAGAGTCCCCAGAATTCATCGACCAATTGGTGAAGGGGAAACAAGTCATGGATCAAGTCAACGCTGAAATCCAGCAGTTTCAGATCGCTGAACAACAGGAACAGACGCAACTCAAGCAAACATTAGAACAACAGCGCCAATTTACCGGGTCAATCTTGGCACTTTCAGCGATTATTGGTATCGGTGGTTCCCTTCTCGCCGCTTACCTGTCACACCGTTTAGAACAACATTTACAGGAACGCGATCGCTGTTGGCGGGAGAGTGAAGCCCGTTATCGGGCAGTCGTGGAAAATTTCCCCAATGGGGCGGTGCTTCTATTTAATCATGAATTACGCTATCTATTGGCAGATGGGAGTGGTTTAGCCCCTGTCAGTTTATCCAAAAGCCAATTAGAAGGGAACACTATCTGGGAATGCTTTCCCCCCCAAACTTGTACCCAGCTAGAACCCCTCTATCGCCAAGTCTTAGCTGGGGAAACGGTTACCAATGAGATGCCCTTTCATGATCGTATTTTCATTGTCCATGCCCTACCTCTGAGAAACCAGACGGGTGAAATTATTGCCGGTATGGTTGTAACTCAGGATATCACAGAGCAGAAGCATTCCGAACAAGAACTCTATCACGCCAATCGCGCCCTACGAACCCTGAGTGAATGCAATCAGGCTTTAGTCTTGGCTACCGATGAACCCACCCTACTGCACAATATCTGCCAAATTATTGTGGACTTCGGTGGCTATCATTGTGCCTGGATTGGGTTTGCCGAACACGATGATGCTAAAACTGTGCGTCCAGTTGCCCAAGCGGGGTATGAGAAGGGTTACGTTGAAGCCTTACAGATTAGTTGGGCAGATAATCAACGCGGCGTCGGACCGACAGGAACCGCTATTCGCACCCAAAAACCCAGAATTATCCAAAATATTCTCACTGATCCGAGTTATCAACTGTGGCGAGATGCGGCTAGTCAACAGGGGTATGCGTCATCTATTGCTTTGCCCTTAATTGTAGAAGGAACCTGTCTAGGGGGATTAAATATCTATGCCACTGAACCTGACGCCTTTGATCCGGCTGAAGTTAGATTACTCACAGAATTGGCAAATGACGTGGCTTACGGTATCTCTGCATTGCGGACGCAAATGGCATTGCGCCAGAGTAAACAGCGTTTAGATGGTATTCTCAATGCCCTGGATGATGTCGTCTGGTCAATCTCCGCTACGACTGATCAGGTGCTGTATTTAAATCCAGCCACGGAAACTGTCTATGGGCGTCTCCTACAAGACTTTTTTAACCATCCTCACCTGTGGCTAGAGGTGGTTCATCCGGATGATTATGCCCAGGTTAGTACCTTTCATCAACAGTTACTGGTACAAGGTACATATAGCCTAGAATATCGGATTCAGCGACCGGATGGAGAGATTCGCTGGCTTTATGATCGGGGACGGGTGACCTATGATCAGGAGGGTCATCCCCTACGACTGGATGGGATTGCTTCGGATATTACCGATCGCAAACAAGCTGAGGAAGCCTTACGTGTTAGTGAGGAACGCTGGCATTTAGCCCTGCGGGGGAATAATGATGGCATTTGGGATTGGAATGTGAAAACCAATCAGGTTTTCCTTTCGCCCCGTTGGAAAGAAATGTTGGGCTATGAGGAGGATGAAATTCCCAATCACCTAGATGAATGGTCGAAACGAGTCCATCCCGATGACCTAGAGTGGGTGATGCAGGTGATTCAAGACCATTTTGATCAGAAAACTCCCTACTATATCAGTGAATATCGCCTTTTGTGTAAAGATGGCACTTATAAATGGATTTTGGATCGCGGACAAGCCCTGTGGGATGAACATGGCACAGTGATCAGGATGGTGGGTTCACACACCGATATTAGCGATCGCCAAGCCGCAGAAGCTGCCCTACGAGACAGTGAAGCCCGGTTTCGTGCCATGTTTGAGAGGAGTAAGGCGATTAAACTGTTAATTGATCCGGAAACGGGGGCGATTGTGGATGGGAATTGGACGGCAGTTAAGTTTTATGGCTATTCGCGATCGCAGTTAATCACCAAAAAGATTACGGATTTCAATTGTCTGCCCCCCGATCAAGTTCAGGCGGAGATGAGACGGGCAAAATTAGAGGAACGATCTTATTTTATCTTTCCTCACCGTCTGGCGTCGGGAGAGATTCGAGATGTGGAAGTGTATTCCAGTCCGATTGAGATTCAAGACCGTACTTTTCTGGTTTCGATTATTCATGATATTACTGAACGTAAACAAGCAGAACGGGCATTACATGATAGTGAAGAACGCTTCCGGGCTATCTTTGAACAAGCCTCGGTGGGGATTGCCTTGGCTACACCCTCTGGCGAACTCTTGCGGGTGAATCAACGTTACTGTGAGATTACCGGGTATCCTGAATCTGAATTATTGGGGCGGCGGGTACAAGATATTACTCACCCGGATGATCGGGAACAGAATATTGAGTATTTACAGCAGTTAATCTCCGGCAAAACCTCCACCTATGCGACGGAAAAACGGTATATCCGTAAGGATGGACAATACCGATGGGTCTATATTTCCATCTCGCGGGTGTGTGATTCAGAAAACCAACCCAACTATGCCCTGGCTGTCGTCGAGGATATTAGCGATCGCAAAGCGACAGAAGCGGAATTGCGGGATAGTGAGGCGAAGTTTCGGGCATTCCTCGAATCGGCATCCGAAGCGATTATTGTCACTAACGCCCCGGGAGAAATTATTGTCTTTAATGCCAAAGCTGAAGACTTATTTGGCTATAATCGCAGCGAGGTATTTGGACGCAAAATTGAATACTTAATGCCGCAACGCTATCACTCCATCCATACTGATCATCGGCTGGATTATCTCACCCATCCCAGTAAACGTTCCATGGGTAAATCCCAGGAATTATATGCCAAACGTCAGGATGGAACTGAATTTCCCATTGAAGTGGGGCTGAGTACGATTCAAACCAAGAATGGCACATTTGTGATTGCCTTTCTCACCGATATTACCGAACGTCAGCAGGCGGAACATGAGATTAAACGCCTCAACCAGAAGTTAGAATCTCAGATTCGGGAAACTGAGACGCGATATGCCCAAATTGTGGAACTCGCCGAAGAAGGAATCTGGGTAACAGATGCCCAAGGCAATACCACCTACATTAATCAGGCAATGGCACGGATGTTGGGGTATACCGAGGTGGAAATATTAGGACATGCGATCGCGGATTTTCTCCCCCCTGGAGATAACCGTTTCACTGCCGCTGCGAGTATCCCTCTGCATCAAAATCAGGTGCATCGCCAAGAGGTTGAATTACGCACAAAATCCGGTAATAGGATCTGGGCATATATGTCCACCAGTCCCGTCCTCGATCACCAGGAAAACCTGTTATGGTCTTGTTCCTTAGTTTATGATATCACCGAACGCAAGCAAGCCGAAAAACAGTTACGCGAAAGTAATGAACGGATTAGTCTCGCCAATGCGGAATTAGCCAGGGCGACTCGGTTAAAAGATGAGTTTCTGGCTAGTATGAGTCATGAGTTACGCACCCCGTTAAATGCGATTCTGGGTTTAGCGGAGGCACTCCAGGAAGAGGTGTATGGTTCATTAACCCCCAAGCAGCGCAAATCCTTGGCGACAATCGAGCAAAGTGGTAAGCATTTGTTAGACTTAATTAACGATATTCTGGATCTGTCTAAAATCGAGTCGGGGAAGATGTCCCTCTCGGTTTCCCTTGTCTCTGTAGACAGTCTGTGTGAATCGAGTTTGACGTTTATTAAACAGCAGGCGCAGCAAAAAAATATTCGACTCGATTACCACATTGCACCGGGTTTAAGCGAAATTGAAGTGGATGAACGGCGCATCCGCCAGGTGTTAGTCAATTTATTAAGTAATGCGGTAAAATTTACGCCGGATGGGGGTCAGGTTTCATTGCAAGTTACCACTGATCCTGATGGTGAACAGTTGCAGTTGAGTGTTACCGATACCGGGATTGGTATCGCCCCCGAAAACCTGAATAAACTATTTAAACCCTTTGTCCAGTTAGATAGTAGTCTCTCTCGTCGCTATGGGGGGACAGGGTTAGGGTTAGCCCTAGTGCGGCGAATTGTGGAATTACAAGGGGGAAGTATTGCCTTAGACAGTGAGGTGGGCAAAGGTAGTTGTTTTACGGTAAACCTTCCTAGGAAACATCCAAGTCCTATCCAGGAAAGACTGAGACACCCGAAACTGATATCTGGAGAATTACCACCGATTCATAAAGCCTTAGTGGTGGAAGACTCCGATGCTTCAGCTAACCATATTGCCCGGTATCTGGGAGAATTAGGCATCACTGTTTTGATTCATCCCCAAGGGGAAGGCACTATTGATGCGGTGCAGACGTTTAACCCGGATGTAATTATCTTAGATATTTTACTACCGAATCTTTCCGGTTGGGAGGTGTTGGTGCAGTTAAAGGAAAATTTAGCGACTCAATCCATTCCCGTTGTTGTGGTTTCTGTTGTCGATGATCCGACTCAAGCCTTAGAATTAGGGGCGTCTGACTATTTACTTAAACCCGTTTCTCGTCCCCAGTTACAGTCAGTCTTGAGTCAGTTGTTTGCCACACCGCCGGAGACGACTCCGCCTGTGGTTGAGGAACAGTTACCGTTAATTTTATTGGCAGAAGATAATGAGGCAAATATTATCACCTTGACGGATTATTTGCACAGTAAAGGGTTTCGGGTGGTTTTAGCTAGGAATGGGATTGAAGCGGTGCAACAAGCCAAGCAGCATACACCTGATTTAATTTTAATGGATATTCAAATGCCAGAAATGGATGGATTAGAATCAACCCGCCAGATTCGGGCGGATAGGAATTTACCCCGGATGCCGATTATTGCGGTGACGGCGTTGGCAATGCCGGGCGATCGGGAAAAATGCTTGGCAGCAGGGGTAACGGAGTATATGGCGAAGCCGATTCGCTTGAAAAAGTTGGTGACGCTAATTGAAGACTATCTGCATCGGTAATATGGTCAAATTATATCCACTCCAGTCGCATTATTTTTTATTAAAAAGCCTAAAACAACAAATTAGCTAAAGTTCAACCCTCTAAAATCCCCAATGATATAAGTTTTTGACAGTTCCCGATCCTTACCTCAACGTTCCTATCTATGGTTAGCCTAAATCAGAACACATCTATCTTAATCGTGGATGATGATCCCAACGCCTTTGATGTGATTGAAGCCCATCTGTATCGAGAAGGGTATGACTTATTTTATGCCGCCAGTGGTGAAGAAGCATTAAACCTACTCGACTCGGTGGAACCGGATGTCATCTTACTAGATGTAATGATGCCGAAGTTAAATGGGATTGAGGTATGTCGCACGATCAAATCCGATTCCCATTGGAAACATGTTCCCGTGATTATTGTAACGGCACTTAACTCTAAAGAAGACTTGGCGCGATCGCTAAATGCGGGTGCTGATGATTTTATCACTAAACCTGTCAGTGGAATTGAACTGCGGGCAAGAGTGCGATCGATGTTACGGATTAAGCAGCAATATGATGCCCTAGAAGCGACGTTACGTCTGCGGGAAGATTTATCGAATATGATCGTCCATGATTTAAGAAATCCGCTGACTAATATTTTACTCTGTAGCGATTTGCTGTTACAAAGTACAGGCAATGACAAAGATTTACAGCGATTGCAAATTATTTCTGACTCCAGTCGCGAACTCAACTCCATGATCGATAACTTGCTCATGTTAGCGAAAATGGAATCTGGTAAAATGGTTTTGAATCAGACTTGCGTTGATTTAAATCAATTAGTGGCTGCGGTAATTTTCCAATTCCAAGCCATTGCAGATCATCAAAAAATTAAACTAATAGGTAAGCTTACCGAAACCCCATCTTCTCTTGATCTGGATATAAATTTATTTCATCGCGTTTTGGAGAATTTAATTGCCAACGCGATTAAGTTCTCTCCCCCAGAAAGTTTAGTCATTGTTGCCGTAAATTCTGCCAATGAGTCGGTATCCTCAAATTTCCCCAACGCCAAAGCCAAGCTTGAGATTATTGATTCAGGTCCAGGAGTCAGTGAAGAACGAAAACACCATATTTTTGATAAATATGAAGTGGGAGATTTAATCAGTGGCGTGTCTCAGATTGGCTTGGGTTTAACCTTTTGTAAAATGGTCATTGAGGCGCATCAGGGGAGAATATTCGTCACAGACAACCAACCCCAAGGCTCAATCTTTACAGTAGTCCTTTAAGGGCGAGGGAACAGGAAATAGGGGGTGTAAGTAGGTCATTTGTCATTTGTCATTTGTCATTTGTAAGGGTTTGAGGCTTGTTGGCAAAGTTAGTATGGTGTTGTTTTCTTTTGTCCGACTACTTAGAGATGTACCCTACTACGTCTCTAAATTTTCCAATCACCCATCCCTATCTGGGAACCAAAACAGATATAACTTGCGGAATCACGCGAAAGGTTGCTGGCGTAGAGGTGGTAATTTCTCCATCCGTATTGATAGAACGAGATTTGCGAGTATAGATCTCAAATTCCGTACCCTGGAGAGTACGAACTCCGGGTAAATCGGCGTGGCGTCCCCGCCATAACGCGGGTAGTATAAATAAAATCTGCCACCAATGATGCATTTCCAGACTGTATAAATCCAGCCGTTGATCATCAATTTTAGCATCATGACATACGGTCATTCCTCCGCCATAATGTCGCCCATTTCCGATAGCAATTTGAATTGTCTTTATCCGAATTGCTTCTCCATTGATACTAATTTCTGCCCGAAATGGTCGTGCTTGCCAAATCATTTTTAATGCCATAGACAGGTACGCTAAAATTCCCCAGCGACTTTTGTCTTCTTTGGTGATACGCTGAGTAATTTGTACACTTAACCCACAACTGGCAACATTAAAAAAATATTTATCATTAACCAAACCCAAGTCTATTCTATGGTGTTGACCCGTAGCAATGACTTGGCACGCTTTCGGTAAATCAACGGGAATTTTTAACGTCCGCGCCAAATCATTCGCTGTTCCCAAGGGTAAAATACCTAAAGGTAGCTGAGTATCCACTAACCCCTCTATCGCCGCATTTAACGTACCATCACCACCACCAATAATTACCAGGTCTACCTGATGGTGATAGTGACGGATTATGTCAGGAAGCTTTAGTGGATCTTCCGTTAATTCTTCTAATACAATAAAACCCAATTGCTTAAGTTGACTAATCGCTTCGGATAGATGCTTTTGTCCGTACCGAGACTGACGATTGACTAATAGTAAGGCTCTTTTCGGCGGCAACTGGGGATGGTCATTTGTCATTTGTCATTTGTAAGGGTTTGAGGACTTATTAGAGAATTGGTGAAGTGTTGGGTATATTTCCACCGACCTACTTATTACATTTTATCTGTTTGATGCGATCGCACCTCTTCTAACGGGTGGATATTAGCATTCTCATTCCACCCGTTGTCTTTTTTGGCTCAGGCATTCAATGCATTAAATGGCTTTTTTGTCAAATCTGCGGCAAAATGAGTCTAGGCAATTGGGTAATGCAACATGCTTGTAGTATTTAAATTTTGCCGACGCGAGAACGAAAAAAATAACGCATTATCAGGCGTTAAAGCGTTTACTGCTGAAAATTGGCACTAAAATAAACCCAATACAGGATTAAAATAACATCATACTACATCCTCAAACCCCGATCAAATCAGGATTTAGCCGCGACGTTTTCGGGCTGCCCTAAATCCGCTTTGCTTTAGAATATTAAAACGTAAACGTCGATGTTAAAAGTTTTCTTTATCTAATCGTGCTGCTTAATCTCCGCAATTCAGGATAAAACGCGAATCCCGCAAGGGGAGGAGAAGCCTACAGTCTAATCTTTGATTGACTGTAGAAGTACGTCACGATAAATTAAAGGACGCGATCGCACAACTCAACCAATCCCAACCCACACCCTAAAAACCGTAGGGTAAGCCCCGTGCGCCCTTTGCCAACCTGCGCCCGATTTAATCGAGTCAATTGTCGGGGCGGGTTTAGGGATTTAATGTCGTACCCACCGATAACCTTTCAACAAAACCCGCCCTGCTCAGGTTGGCGAAAAATATTCTAATTAGCGATCGCCTGTTGGTTCTGGGTGAATCATAAACGGTTCAATTTGTCA
>NZ_JBKHHI010000105.1:0-17154 GCF_046539235.1 Coleofasciculus sp. | reverse complement strand
AACAGGCAACAGGCAACAGGGGAATGTCCTAACGTATCCCGGTAGTGCTATATGTGGCTGTTTCCCATCCCTTATCCCGTTCAAATTCTTTAATTGAGAATGGCACTGTAGCCTATCCCACCAATAAAGACGCTCAAAACGCTAAACTATGAATTTGAGCATCTAGCCAAACCTTTGTTTAACCAGTAGAGATGGTATGGTCAAAGTGACAAAATTTCATAATCCTCTCCAGGAATCGAGGGAATGCTACGATTTGCGCTATTGATCACAGTTTCGCCTGCCCCAACTCGAACAGGTTTTGAATCCTATTCATTATCAGCATTCAAAATGCAAGTAAACCGTTCCCGTTCTCACCGATTAAATCCTTTTAAAGTATGACTATTCTTGATTCTAAAGTTCCAGTTTCTGTTCTAATTCCGGCCAAAAACGAAGAAGCTAACCTTCCGGCTTGTCTGGCTAGTGTGGCTAGAGCAGATGAAGTATTTGTCGTGGATTCCCAAAGTAGCGATCGCTCTATCGAAATTGCCGAAAAAACGGGTGCGAAAGTCGTGCAATTTTATTTCAATGGACATTGGCCCAAAAAGAAAAACTGGAGTTTGGAAAATCTGCCCTTTCGTAATGAATGGGTGCTGATTGTGGATTGCGATGAACGTATTCCCCCAGCGCTTTGGGAGGAAATTGCTACGGCGATTAAAAATCCCAACTATGAAGGGTACTATATCAATCGCCGCGTTTATTTCTTAGGCAAATGGATTCGCCACGGGGGAAAATATCCAGACTGGAATCTGCGCTTGTTTAAACATCAAAAAGGTCGCTATGAAAACCTGGGAACTGAAGGAATTCCCAATACAGGAGATAATGAAGTTCACGAACACGTTATCCTGCAAGGTTTAGTCGGTTATCTCAAAGCAGATATGGATCATATCGACTTCCGAGATATCTACCATTGGTTGGAACGACACAATCGCTATTCCAACTGGGAAGCCCGGGTCTACCTTAATATGCTCACGGGTCATGATGAATCAGGTACGATTGGTGCTAATTTATTTGGGGATGCGGTACAGCGTAAGCGTTTTTTGAGAAAGGTTTGGGTGTGGATGCCATTTAAACCCACCTTGCGGTTCATTATCTTTTACTTTATCCAATTCGGTTTTCTGGATGGTAAAGCAGGTTATATTTACGGACGCTTGTTGAGTCAATACGAATATCAAATTGGTGTCAAACTCTACGAATTACGAAAATTTGGCGGTCATCTCAATCCAGAGGTGGAAACATCAAACGTATCATCTGCGAAATCTCCGGCTACTTCTGTGGTTTCTCCAAATTCATAATCGGCTGTTACATTGTTCAAATTACTGATTAAGATTTGGTCAAAGGAAAGAGAAAAAAGGGAGTTTTATTGATTTGACAATGAAAAAAATAATAATTGATTAGTCAAGGCGCTTAAAAAATAGAATGGTATATAGCAATTCTCGATCATTCATGCATGGAACCCAATGCTAGTTTTTAATCATACAAAAAAACTCTTACCTCTTTGCTAAATTACCTGTGTCTACTATCGTGAATTCTACATCCCAAATAAAAATGCTATAAGTGAGCTGTCACGCCTTTCAATTGGGTAGTAGTAGCGAGCAAGATGCTGAGTAGCGAGCAAGATGCAAAGCCTGCGGCATGGCTTCGCTAAACGCACTACGTAAAAGGATTTCGCCATTATTGATATTAAGGTTTAAATGCCGAACAGCTTATCTATGAGCCGAGACTTAAACACCAACGTTCCAGATTTCACCGAACCTCCTGTTTTGGATGACACCCCGTTAGTTGATTTGCGAAATTATGACCAGTCCAATTTTGACCGGGGGCGTCCAAGCTGGTTCATTTTACTCTGGTGGTTGGTGCAAGCTATTGCTTTTCCAATAAGTCCACATAATTTTAATGGCTTTCGCCGCTTTATCCTGCGGCTATTTGGTGCCAAAATTGGTCAAGGGGTACTCATCCGTCCAACCGCTCGCTTTACCTATCCTTGGAAGGTAGAAATTGGGGACTATAGTTGGATTGGGGATGATGTGGTTTTGTACAGCTTAGAGCAGATTCACATTGGATGCCATTGTGTGATTTCTCAAAAAAGCTATCTTTGCACCGGAAGTCATGATATCCAAGATGCGGCTTTTAGCCTGAAAACGGCGGAAATTAGCGTTGGGAACGGAGTTTGGATTGCTACCGATTGCTTTATTGCTCCCGGTGTGCAAATTGGAGCGAATGCCGTTATTGGCACCCGCAGTAGTGTTTTTAGTAATATTCCAGCTCAACAGGTTTGTTGGGGGACACCAGCCCGTCCCCGTTATCTGCGGCAAATTCGGGAATTAAATCGATAGGCAAAATAAAAGTTAATAGTGGAGGAACTTATATCATGTCCGGTGGAATACTTACGAGACAAGGCTCCAAGGCAGAAGGCAGAGGGCAGAAGGGGAGGAAGAAGGTTGCAAAGCACACGGGAAGAATGGCTGTTTGGTCGGACATGATATTGGTGACTATTCCAACTCATCAGGATCAACCCCTAACTCCCGCAATCGTGGATTTTCAGGTGTTGATACTGTGCGACCCAAATCTTCCTCTTGTGTTCCCGGCGACAATAATTCCACCACTACATAAGGACTCACCTCTTCTTGCCAAACCACGTAACTTAAGCGTAAATCCTGCCCTTCGTATAACCGAGGGACACCCACCACTCCAAACCAATCTGGACGCTTGTACCACTGCGGATGAGTAACACTATAGTAGAGATTCAAATCACAAGCTGAAAAGACTAACTCTGGACTCCAATTCGTCGGTTGAAAGGTCAGAAACAGCAGTAGGGGTTGCAAAAAATGAAACTCGTCTGGCAATCCAGGTTCTTCCGGGTTATCGTAAGGTAGATCATACATCGTCGGTAGGGTTTGCCGAGGTGAAAGTGGTGGATCTGATTGAGTCGGAAGTTGAACCATGGTGATTGATCGTGATTGTCCGTTAGGGATTAGTTTTAGCGTAGCATCTAATAAGTTGTCGGGCAAAAAACTCCGGAATCTCTTTTATCTCTTGGCTTTTACCTTTTTCTCCACATCGGCATTTGTGTTCACTACTCAAATGGAAACGCTATACTATTTTTAATTTAATAAATAGTGCGAATACTTTAGACAACAGGCAACAATCAACAATGAACCATTAACAATCAACAAATAACAAATAACAATCCCCACCTACTTATTGAAGCAAACCATGCAAGTGCAACTCAGGCAAATAATTCTTCCCCCCGGTCAACAACTGATAATGACCGATGTCAGTTGGCAAATGTATGAACAACTGCTAGAGGAGTTCGGTGAACAAAGGGGTTCGCGGATTAACTACAGTCAAGGACTCTTAGAAATTATGGTACCTTTACCCGAACATGAAGATGATAAAGTAATGATTGCTGATTTTGTAAAGGTACTCCTAGAAGAACTCGATATAGAATTTAGAAGTTTGGGTTCAACAACCTTTAAAAGTGAAACCATGCAACAAGGGATAGAAGCGGATGATTGCTTCTATATTGAAAACGAAGCAGCCGTTCGTGGGAAAAAACGCATTGATTTAAGCGTAGATCCGCCGCCCGATTTAGCCCTGGAAATTGATCTTACCTCCCGCACTCGATTTAATAACTACGCAGCATTAGAAGTAGGGGAACTGTGGCGGTTTAACGGGACGAAATTAGAAATCAACGTGCTGCAAGAAGGTGAATACATCCAGGTGAGCGAAAGTCCTCATTTTCCCGGATTTTATTTGGGTGAAGCACTCCCCGACTATTTAGAACGGAGTAAAATTGAGGGGCGAAATCAAACGATGAAAGTTTTTCGGGCTTGGGTGAGACAGCGAAAAGAAAATTAAATTAAACAGAAAAATTAGATTATCTATCAGACCAACTTTCCTCAATCTTATTCAAAACACTATCCACATCTTCTCCACCTACATAATCTACAATACCTGTCCAAAACGTACCCGTTCCCACGGCTCCTGGCATCATATCTGAACCATCAAAACGCACAACTTTTGCATTAGATAAAATCTCAACTTGTCGTTTCGTTACCTCATCCGGATACGCCTCTAAACTCACCTGTTGATGCGGAGAGAGATAACCGCCAATACCTGCCAAGATTTCATGAGGCTTTGATGTGGCTAAATACTCCATTAACTTTCGCGCCTCTGGAGTATCATTAAACATGGCAACGATTTCACCAGAGACCAATACAGGAGCATCAATGTCTTGATTCATTGTGGGAAAGGGAAAAACATCAACATCTTTACCCATCACCACATTATCGGGGAAAAACGATGTAATAAAGCTACCCTGATGATGCATATAGCAACTGGGTGATTGTTCAAAAAGACCCTTCGGTGAGTCTCCAAATGGGGTACTTAGTACACCCGTTGTACCCCCAAGGACATATTTAGGGTTAAGGGCAATTGTGCCAAATTTTTCAAAAGCTGCCTCAACAGTAGGATGATTGAAGGGGATTTCATGAGTAATCCACTGATCATAAACCTCTGCCCCAGCCTGATGCAACATGATATCTTCTATCCAGTCTGTCCCCACCCAACCTGTAGCACTACCATTTTCCATACCGATGCACCAAGGAACACCGCCATCAGCTACAATTTTGTCTGACAATGCGATCATTTCATCCCATGTTGTCGGAACTTCATAGCCCTTGGCTTTAAAGGCGGTTGGGTTATACCAAACTAAGCTTTTAACAAATGCCCGATACCAGATACCATATATTTGCTCATCAACGCTAGCTAGATTCAACCAATCCTGAGCATAAGCATCAGATAGCTGCGTCATATCCATAAAGGAATCAATCGCCACCAGCTTTCCTTCGCGGGCAAAGTCAGCCATTAAGCCCGGTTGGGGAAACATGGCAATATCCGGCGCATTCCCTGAATCAACCCGCACGGGTAATAGAGTAGCAAACTCACTCGTGCCTTCGTAAATCACCTTAATTCCTGTTTCTTCAGTAAATGGTGCTAGGGCTTTTTTAAGTTCCTCCTCACCCTTGCCTGTAACGACTCCCATAATAGTCACGGTATTGCTTTGAGCAGACTCATTTTGAGCCGGACTACAAGCGGCTAAAAGTATTGGTAAGCTCAATAGTAAAGTCAGTGTTTGACCAACTTTTGCTCTCAACATTTCTATTTTCTACCAAAGGGTAATAAACTTAATCTAATCATGCATCCCACTGGTTTATTTTTAACAATTAGTATTCGTATTGATGCTGAAAAAATCAACATCAAGTTCTGGTGTCATAGCTTTTCCAAGATAACCTTGATTTTGGCGATCGGCAATAGCTGATGACTTATAAGTAGGTGGGGACAATTAAAGTTAACGGTGGGGAACTCGCTTTCGCGAGAAGCAAGCTACGTCATTCGTCATACTCGCTTCGCGAGAAGCAAGCTACGTCATTTGTTATTTGTAAGGGTTTAAGCCTTGTTAACATAACTTCATAAGGTTGAGTTTATTTCCACCAACCTACTTAAATTTTAAATAATGAATTATGAATTCCCGGTTTTCTGGTCTGTGTTCTCTGTTCCCTGCTACGGAGATAAACGTTGTATCATCCAGCTACCCTCTTCTGTACGTTGATAGAGCAACCGATCATGTAACCGACTGGGACGCCCCTGCCAAAACTCCATGGCGACAGGAATTAATCGAAATCCTCCCCAGTGAGGTGGGCGTGGTATGATTTTATTCTCATACTCTTTTTTAAGCTGTTGTAATCGTTGCTCAAGTACCTCGCGACTATCAATCACCTGACTTTGCTCAGATGCCCAAGCCCCCAGTTGAGAGGCTTGGGGACGGCTATGAAAATAAGCATCTGACTCCTCAGCCGACACCTGTTCAATCTGTCCCTCAATCCGCACTTGTCGTTCTAGCTGAGTCCACCAAAACGCGATCGCACCCCAAGGATTTGCCAATAACTGTTGTCCCTTGTGACTTTTGTAGTTGGTATAGAAGACAAACCCCCGCTCATCGTATCCTTTAAGCAGTACCATTCGCGCCGACGGTTTCCCATCGGGTGTTGCCGTCGCCAGAGTCATCGCATTGGGTTCTGGCAACTTCGCGGCTACTGCTTGGTCAAACCATAAGGTAAATTGCTCGAATGGATTGGGAGCAGCATCTGTTTTATTTAACCGTTGTAGGCTGTACTCTTGCCGCAAATCAGCGATGCTTTTACTCATTTTCTCAATTTTTGCTCCAGACAAAAGGTTTTGACGTCTCTTGCTAAAATTGTCAAGAAACTGTAAACTAGAGGATTAAACTAATGCGACAACTAAACTTTCTGCTCATATTTGCTGTGTGTTTAGCGTTGGTTTTGTTTAGCTTGCAAAACACGCAGCCCACGTCGATTCAAATTATTGAAGGCATTGATGTTGAGGCTCCTCTAGCCCTAGAACTGATTATAGCCATGGGACTCGGTTCTGTATTGGCATGGCTTTTTAGTGTTTGGGCGCAGCTACAGCGACAGGTAGAGTCTTGGAAAGCGGTTCGCCAGATTCGGGCGAAAGAGGAACGCATTGAAGAATTAGAACAAGACATGGAACGCTACAAGGCAGAAATTGAACAACAGCAGTTACCCGCACTATCAGCCTCTGAAGCGGTCACTGAAGGTACCATTGTTGAACAAGGGTGAATAGATTTTGGGGCAATGTGAGAGTGTTGAGTTATAGCGCTACGCGCTAGGCTTTCTTGCAATAGGCAATAGGCTTTCTTTGAAGAAAAAAGCTTACCTGACAAGGGATTGACCCTTCGACTTACCTCGACTTCGCTCGGTACAAGTCGCTCAGGGTCAAAGCGATTTTAATTTTTCTTTTATGTCCTAACTAGAGTGCGTAGTGCTATAACTCCCTCATCTCCCCCATCTCTCCTATCTTCCCCATCTCCCTTGTGTCTATCTGAAGATTGCTGATGAGACAAACGCCTGCTACCGAAGCGATCGCGCTATTAATTGACCTAGCCCAACGTGGAGAAATCGATCCCTGGGATGTTCAGGTGATTGAAGTGATTGATCGCTATCTCAGTAGTCTCCCTTGGGGGAATGATGCCCAAATCAGTCCCCATGACACCGATTTGTCCCAATCCGGACAAGCTTTTTTATGGGCGTCTATGCTTGTCTTACTCAAAGCAGACACGCTACAACGTTTAGAGGAACCCGAAGCACCGGAATTCAGCGATACCGAAGCGGAAATCGAACCCACGAATGAACCGCGCTTACCCTTGTATTTGGAACGCCATATCCGTCGTCGCACGGCTGCACCCCCGCCCAAAAAACGCCCCGTCACCCTAAACGAGTTGATCGAGCAATTGCAGCAAATGGCAGATCAACTCGAAGCCACCCCCACACCCATTCGCTCAACCCGCCGACAATCTATATCACGAGGACAAGCAGCACAAGCTATCACCCAGCTAGCTCACGATGAAAATCTAACCGACATTGCTAAACGCCTAGAACAGTTTATTTCCGGTCATTGGCATGAAATAGCTGCCGGAAAAGATTGGCTGAATCTAGAGCAATTGCTAGAGTGGTGGACGGTATCACCAACAGTATCGACGAATGACAATCGCCCAAGGGCTGTTGATACCACTAAAACCCTAGTCAGCGATCGAGTCGGTGTGTTTTGGGCGCTGCTCCTGTTATCGGCTCAGTCTAAGGTGGAATTATCCCAAGAGGAGTTCTACCAAGACTTAAAAATCCGGACGCTGGGGTAAATCAATCAGGGGTGTTATCTGGGATTCCGATTGGCAGCTTAATCGGCTGTTCAACACTTGACAGAATGCACCAATACCAGTCGAACAAACCGCATCTTGCCGTTTTGCCTCCTGGCTTCAGACAAGAGCATTCAGATACTCATGTATACGGTATGTAGCCTCCTACATACTTACCCAGGTCAGTGGTGCATAGTGATTGATTAGGTATCGGTAGTCACTCAAACTTTTGTGAACCTACCCCTTTGTCACCTGATCTCTGTCATTTTTCCCGGTATATAGGATGAGTCTTGACAACGGTTCGACGTCCTTAAGGGCAACCACTGAGCATCAGACTCAATTGACCAACTTGAACATTTGTGGCATAGCTTGAGGAAGATAATTTTATGAAAGCCATGATTCTGGCAGCCGGTAAGGGGACTCGGGTTCGCCCCATTACCTATACCATTCCCAAACCATTGATTCCCATCCTGCAAAAACCTGTGATGGAGTTTTTATTAGAACTTCTAAGGCAGCATGGTTTTGACCAAGTTGTGGTTAACGTCTCTCACTTAGCTCATGAAATTGAAGGCTACTTCCGGGACGGTCAACGATTTGGTGTCGAAATTACCTATTCATTTGAAGGTCGAATTATCGATGGTCAACTGGTAGGAGAAGCCTTGGGTTCTGCTGGTGGCATGCGTAAGATCCAAGACTTTTATCCCTTTTTTGACGACACATTTGTTGTCCTTTGCGGGGATGCTCTGATTGATCTCGATCTGTCTGCTGCTGTCAAATGGCATAAAGAAAAAGGTTCTGTGGCTACGATTGTGACCAAACCCGTGCCGCGAGAGCGAGTCTCTAGCTATGGTGTGGTGGTGACTGACGAAAGCGGTCGGATTAAAACTTTCCAGGAAAAACCCTCGGTAGAAGAAGCTCTCAGCACCAATATCAATACGGGCATTTATATTTTTGAACCCGAAGTCTTAGATTATATTCCATCTGGTCAGGAATATGACATCGGTGGCGATTTATTTCCCAAATTAGTGGAAATGGATGCGCCCTTTTATGCCGTATCGATGGATTTCCAGTGGGTGGACATTGGCAAAGTTCCTGACTATTGGCATGCGGTTAGGGGTGTTTTGACGGGAGACATCAAAAATGTCTCGATTCCCGGTAAACAAGTGGCTCCCGGGGTTTACACCGGATTAAATGTGGCGGTCAATTGGGATAAAGTGGATGTCAAAGGACCGGTTTACATTGGCGGTATGACCCATATTGAAGATGGTGCGAAAATTATTGGTCCATCGATGATTGGTCCGAATTGCTGGATCTGTAAAGGTGCAACGGTTGATAACAGCGTTATTTTTGAATATTCCCGCTTGGGTGCAGGCGTTCGCTTGGTCGATAAGCTGGTCTTTGGACGCTACTGCGTTGATAAGACGGGTGCAACAATTGACGTGCAAGCGGCTGCCCTCGATTGGCTGATTACGGATACCCGCCAGACACCTCCATCCCAAGATCCTGAAGAAAAGCAAGCGATTGATGAAATTCTTCTGAGTCAAAATGGTTAGTCCATAACCTCTGAGTTGCTCACCCAACCATCCCTGTTGCTGGTTGGGTGGGCAATTTAACAGACGTGACTAAGAAGACAGATAAGTATAACTACTCAGACTCTTCTGGTAGTTTTGCAGCAACCGTTGGGATTCTGCCAAGGTAATGCTATTGTCTCGTAGAGCTTGTTCGGTGCGACGACGAATGCTTTCAACTAAGTCCTCAGCGTCGTACTGAACATAACTCAATACTTCTGTTATGGTATCTCCCTTAACCAGATGCTCAATTTCATAGCCTCTGGGTGTGAGTCGAATATGGACAGTATTGGTGTTGCCAAATAGGTTGTGTAAATTGCCCATAATTTCTTGGTAAGCTCCGACTAAAAACAAGCCGAGGTAATAGGGTTCTCTGGTTTGAGGATGAGAGGTTTTTCCTGATTCCTCTAGAACAGTCGATTGAGTTACCTTATCCGTAAACTCCCCGCCGCTACCATGATTTTCCTGTACTTTCGCTTTTCTTAACGGATGCAGTTCCAGCACGGATTTAACATCCCGCAGGTCAATAAACTGGTTAATTTTGCCGTCACTGTCACAGGTCAAATCGGCTAAGATACCCCGACGGGTGGGTTCCTCATTCAGCCGATGGATGGGCATAATCGGAAAGAGTTGGTTCATTGCCCAGGAATCGGGAACTGATTGAAAGACCGATAAGTTGACGTAATAAATTGACGCCATTGTTTTTTCTAAGTCTTCGAGATCGTCAGGTACATAGTCCTGAGTCCTAACAATGTTGAGAATTTTCTCACAGCACGCCCAGTACAATTGTTCGGCTCTAGCCCGTTGAGTCAGGCTGAGATAACCGAGATTGAAGAGGCTTTTGGCTTCTTCATTAAATTGAATAGCGTCGTGGTAAGCTTCTTGGTAATTTTCGACAGTGATATTTCCGTAAGTTTCCCAGAGGTTACGGATAATCAGATGTTCGTTCTGGTGAGCAGGTGCAGGTTCTCCAGAGAGAACATCGCTGGTATTGAGGACATCAAAGATGAGTACGGATTGATGAGAGGCGATCGCACGACCACTTTCACTAATTAACACCGGGGCGGGAATCTGGCGGGCTTCACAGGCTTCCTTCACCTCGGCAACGATATCGTTGGCATAATTTTGCATGTTGTAATTTTTCGAGGCGTGGAAGTTGGTTTTAGAGCCGTCATAATCAATGGCTAAGCCACCTCCCACATCCAGATAGTTCATATTAGCGCCCAAGGCACGCAACTCGACATAGATTTGACTAGCTTCTCGAATCGCATCTTTAATCACGCTAATCGCAGAGGTTTGAGAGCCAATATGAAAGTGCAATAACTGCAAGGCGTTGAGCAATCCAGCATCCCGGAGTTGGTTGACACCCGAAAGGATCTCCGGAAGCGTCAGACCAAACTTAGCGCGATCGCCTGTGGATTCTCCCCAACGCCCACTCCCTTTTGTACTCAGTTTGGCTCGTACACCGATTATCGGCTCAATACCGAGTTTTGCCGAAATGTCAATCACAAGCTGGACTTCTTCGAGTTGCTCAATCACAATAATCGGTTTTTGTCCCAACCGCATTGATAGCAGCGCCGTTTCGATATATTCTCGGTCTTTGTGACCATTACAGATAAGCAGAGCGCCATCAGTTTTTAAGGTGGCTAGTGCAATCATCAGTTCCGGTTTAGACCCCGCTTCTAAGCCAAACTGATAAGGGTGTCCAACCTGCACCAACTCTTCGACCAGATGTCGGTGCTGATTACACTTGACCGGATAAACCCCCTGGTAACGACCTGGGTAATTATAGCGAGCGATCGCCTTGGCAAAACAAGCATTTAAGCGCTCAATGCGATCAGCGAGGATATCGGAAAAGCGAATTAATAACGGGAGTTCCAGATTACGTCCTTTGAGCGCTTCGACTAATTCAAACAAATCCAGGGAACCGCCGCGATCGCCTTTGGGGGAAACCGTCACATGACCGACGGCGTTAATCGAAAAGTAGGGTTCTCCCCATCCCTGAATCCGATAAAGTTTCTCACTCTCCTCAATCGTCCAAGTTGGGCGTGATGATCTGCCCTGAGGTAGGCGAGTGTGAGCTGGAATATCCGGGTGATGCGGTTGCTGCTTTTGCTCGCGAATGCTAATTGTAGATGTTAGCTCTCCTGTCATATCTGTTCGATCACCCTTAAAACTATGCCTTGCGATTGTTAATGCTAGCGCATCTCGGTAATGGCATTGAGAGGATTTTTGTCATGTTGTCCAAGAAACCATGTTAAAATTCCTTCAGCAATAGTGGTTTCTCTACTCTCAAGGCGCAAAGCGTCGCGTTTTCAAGTTGATCCTGACTGTAAAGGGCGTCAATGCTCAATTCATCTGACCATTCTTCCGAACAGCACAATTACCCACAGGTATTACAGCAGCTCGTTAACAGGTATCCCTTTGTCTTTTGGGGAACAATCTGGGGCTTTCTCGTCTTGATTAGCACTGTGGCAGCAGTTGGTTTACTCGATCCTGGGCGGATTGAGTCAGATAAATCTGTGCCGAAACCCTTGGTGTCAACGATTTTGGAATCAACCGCAAGACAGACACCCTTATCGAACTCTCCGATAACCTCCTCGCCAGAAAACTCTTCACCAAAAGAAGGTTTACCCCTTTCTTTATTTTTGGGTCTAGCCTTTGGTTGTGCTGCCGGTTCTTGGTTAGTCACTCAGGCGTTTAGGCAATCTACTCAACCTCGTCAAGTTATCAAACCGTCTAAGTCAAGTCGGCGCAAAAAACGGCGACGCCCCGTAAATCACCGTCAAGTTTCCCAATCCCCGCAATCGCTGGCTAAGACACAAGCAATCCAGACGCTGGACTCTTCCCAGACAGTTGCCTATGATCCGGAAACTGAAGTAACCGTCGTACCTGATCAAGAAAAAAATCCGTTGGATAAGGATAAGGATGAGCAGAGTCTTGCCGAAATGCTGGACTTACGCAAACGTGAGTCTCTGGCGTCGATTATGCGGAGAAGGTTGTCTACAGGGCGAGACATTTCTCTGAGTCAAACATCAAGTTATTTAAATAACAAGTGACATCCTCCCACACCAAATCAAAGATTATGGTGCGTTGCTCCCCTAAATCACTCTAGGGGTTTCCTGGTTGCTCCCCTTCGGCTCCATCCCAGCACCAAGCGGAGTACCGCTATGGTGTGGGGCTTCATGCGTTGAAAGCTAAACTCCAATCGGGTCGTAAGTTTTTTGCTTGGCGCAGATAAGGGTGATAAATCTCGGTTTGGCTCACTGGGGTATTAATATGGATGAGGCATCGGATGCAGCGTTCCAGGCTTCCTTCCACATGCATTTGCTGGAGATCGAGTAATGCTACATTTTCCCAATGAGGACGTTCGCGTGCGATCGCGGCGGGAAAGATGGCATCCAAATCTCGTGTCGTTGTAAAGATTACACTGATCATTTCCTCGTGGTCGATCTGATTATGGGTTTCTATCTCATCTAAAAGTTCTGTTACAGCCTCTCGAATTGCTGCAACCGTATTTTCTGACACCGTTGTTGCCCCACGAATCGCTCGAACACGCCACTCCACTGTTGATATCCTCCTAAAAAGTTTTGAGTTTTGACCCAACGCGCTTGCTCAAGGGAATCTAGTTTGTCGGGGCGGGTTTAGGGATTTTCGCGCCAGCTATTGATGGTAACCTTTGTACAAAACCCGCCCTGGCTAGGTTTTGAGCTTTGACCCTTCACAACCTTCGAGGGCATGGTGCGTGAGTTAACTTCTTTTGTTTCCCCTGCACCCCGGCTCTCCTGCTCCCCTGTTCCTGGAGCAAACCCCTAAGGTCGATAGAGCCAAAGCGGTTGACCACTGGTCGATAGTTCAAATTCTAACCAATTTATCCTTGCCGATAAACCAGAGTTCATCCGACCCGTATTGCCAGGAATCAAACGACTTAAGAGGCGCTTAGGTTCCTCAATCGTCTCACATTTTGTTTTCTCTGGGTCAAGACCCACCAGTTCGGCTGCCCAGCGACGGGCATCTTCCTCAGTTCCGAGGCGATCAACCACCCCTAAATCCAAGGCTTGCTGACCCGTAAAAATTCGACCATCAGCAAAGCTTCTCACCGTTTCCATCGCCAGGTTTCGTGCTTCAGCAACGGTTTGCACGAACTGCTGATAACTCGTATCAATCATCTCTTGCAGAATCGTCTTTTCGGGTTCAGTGAGTTCGCGGTCAAACCCGAGAATATCTTTGTAGGGACCCGATTTAACAACTTTGAAGGAAACCCCAATCTTATCCAAGAGGCGTTCTAGATTATTACCGCGCAGGATAACGCCAATGCTTCCTGTAATCGTACCGGGGTTGGTCACAATATGTTCCGCTCCCATACCCACGTAGACTCCCCCAGAGGCGGAGATATTCCCAAAACTGGCAATAATTTTCACCTTCTCCCGCAGGCGCATCAAGGCGCTGTAGATTTCCTGGGAGTCACCAACAGTGCCGCCAGGACTGTCAATTCGCAGCAGTAAGGCAGGAAATTTCTTTTCTTCCACAGTTTTGAGCGCGTCTAGTACCCGTTGACGAGTATTACCAGCAATCAAACCCGTGATTTCGATGCGAGCAATTTGTTTACGCGATTTAGGCTTAAAGGGCCAGGGCATATCGTTTCAAAAATGAGGGATGTAGACACGAAGCGGTGTCCCGCCACGTTAAATACAACATTAGCTAGGGGTAGAACCGCTATATTACTTTACCAGTTTGCACGATCTCAGGCTTTTTGTCCGAATCGTGTTTTCAGCACAGACCTGTCGAATGACGAAGGACGAAGCACAAAGGACAATAACCCATGACATTTTTGGATCGTGTGCTTAACATAAATTAAAAATTTAGTACAATCTATGTAAAGAATCATAAAAAAATATATCGGGTTGATCCCCAGCGTTGATAATAAACAAGATCTCATGCAGCTCAAAATAACCAACCAATCCCCTTTTGCCCCCTTACTCTTGATTGCACCATTTTTCCTGTGGGGGACGGCGATGGTCGCGATGAAAGGCGTCATTCCCGATACAACTCCTCTATTTATGGCAGGAGTGCGTTTAGTCCCTGCTGGAGTGCTTATCCTAATTGCCGCGTCGATGATGGGGCGTCCCCAACCCAAAGGGTGGGCAGCTTGGTTATGGATTAGCCTGTTTGCGCTAATAGACGGTGCTTTATTTCAAGGATTTTTAGCCGAGGGCTTAGTGCGAACCGGGGCTGGCTTGGGTTCGGTGATGATTGATTCTCAGCCTTTAGCTGTAGCCTTACTATCAGGTTGGCTTTTTGGTGAAATTATTGGTCTGTGGGGTGGCATAGGACTGGCAATTGGTATTGTGGGCATCAGTTTGATTGGGTTGCCCGATGCCTGGATTGTCAGCCTGCTCCATGGCAATGTGGCAACGGTGGAATTGAGTTGGCAGCATCTGTTTCAAAATGGGGAATGGCTGATGTTACTGGCGTCCCTGTCGATGGCTGTGGGAACGGTACTCATTGGCTTTATCTGTCGATATGCCGATCCGGTTGTGGCGACAGGTTGGCATCTGATTTTAGGCGGATTACCCTTGTTTGCGCTGTCGGGTATGTGGGAATCTCAACAGTGGGTGAACATTGACTTAAGTGGTTGGATGGCACTGGCTTACTCAACAATATTTGGTAGTGCGATCGCCTACGGGTTATTCTTCTACTTTGCCTCTAAGGGGAATCTCACCAGTCTCAGTGCATTGACGTTTCTGACTCCTGTGTTTGCTCTGCTATTTGGCAATCTGTTTTTAGGGGAAGTCTTGAGTTCCCTGCAATGGGTAGGCGTCAGTTTGACGTTAGTGAGTATCTATTTAATTAATCAGCGTCAGGAAATTGCTCAGAGATTAACATCATTCCGCCAAGCCTGGACTACTGTCAATCAAACGGTTACCGCCGAACCCTTAACCCCTCGCGATCGCATCATCCGCAGTTTGAAGGCGATGGGGTTAATTGCTTTACCGATCAAACTCCAAGACTCTGAAGTCGAAGGATTGCCCCGTTAACCAATTGCAGTGGCTGGAAATGTTTTCGGTTAATACACGAAGAGGTTCCAAGGTAGGGGCGGGTTTGACCTATAACGTTGTCAAGATAACTTATCACTTCACTCGCGCCCACCCTGGGATGATGGGGAAATAAATAATTTTATGAATTTTCTGTCGTCTGAGATACACTTTACTGAAAAATTTGTTTTCCTCGAGCCTTTTGCGATCGCCTATATTTGATAAAGTGGGAGGAACAGGTGAGTAACTGTAATCAAATATCAATTAGATCGCTGTTTTAATTCAGGAGTAAGTATATTAAGTTATCTTGGAGTGAGACTGATAAGAGGCTGCCCCAACATGGCAAACCCTTCAAGTTCCTAATTTCCCTATGACTTGCCATCGCTCCCCCGTACTTCTAGCTGCCTACATGACCTGCCTGGGCGGGTTTATGGGCATTGGTTCTTTTGTGGGATTAAATCCTGCGATCGCCCATTCATCGGTTAACCTATCCCAACCCCTACTCCTCGCCCAATCCCCAAGTCCTAAAGGCATTGAGGAATTACCCCTGCAAGTGGGGAGTCGAGGCGAAACGGTGCAAGCCTTACAGACTCGGCTGAAAAAGCTAGGCTACTATGAGGGCGATACTGATGGCGTCTATGGAGACACCACCAGGCTAGCCGTTATTGAATTTCAAGAGTCAATCGATCTTGACGCAGATGGTGTTGTTGGTTTAACAACATGGACGAAGCTGCAAGCCGCAGCGGCGGCGGAAGTTCCTGAACCTGATAATTCTCCCGCGGAAGCAGAAAACGCTGAGGAGGACAACCAAAACGCTGAAAAAGCTCAATCCAATAGCCAGCGCAAGCAACTCTTGTGGATACTCGCAGGTTTGTCTGGAACCTTAGTCGTATTTGGTGGAGGCTTATTCTTTTTAATCAAGGTATTGGATAGTCCCAAAAAAGGGCAAGCCTCTGCCACAGCCCAGGATTCTGGGCCCTCTTCCCCTCCAGAGGCACCGGAACCGCCCATGGTAATGTCGAGTAACAATAGGCTAGACTCATCACCCGCCGAATCGCTTGACACCCCAATTCCTCCCTCTGAATCCTACACCAACGGGTACAATCCTTCAGCGTTGAGTGTTACTGATTCCCCCTCGATTAAACCGCCATCCCATGTTGAACCCTCAACTAACGCATCACTGGCTAAACCCAAGCATCGGCTGGCTAAGAAAAATGGAGTGAATCAATTAATTAAAGACTTACAAGACTCTAATCCAACCAAACGACGCAAAGCGATTTGGGAACTAGCACAACGGGGAGATTCTAGGGCGGTGCAACCATTGGTGAATCTAATGCTAGAGTCTGATTCTCAACAGCGCAGCTTAATTATAGAGGCGCTATCCCAAATTGGCATGAAGACACTCAAACCGATGAATCGGGCGTTAGCGCTTTCCCTACAGGATGATAATCCCCAGGTGCGTAAAAACGCGATCCGAGATTTGACCTTGATGTATGAATTAGTGGCACAAATGAGTCAGTTATTATCCTATGCCTTAGATGATCCGGAGGCTGATGTTCAGGAAACAGCGCGTTGGGCATTGAGTCAGCTAGAACGAATTCGCACACCTGCCACAGTAAATAGTTTACCTCCTTCCCCTAGTCCCCTCAGTTTTTCCGAAAATCAGCTTCAAGAACCACCCAGGTTTGAATAGGATTTTCGAGGAGATCACCCCATGCAAGAGGAGGCGATTGAAATCGCTGCTACACAAATGTATGCGAAGCCTTCCCGAAGGGTAGTC
>NZ_JBKHHI010000104.1:0-17305 GCF_046539235.1 Coleofasciculus sp. | reverse complement strand
TAGAGACCTATTACTTAGGCGTTCGTAGTAAGCGCTTTAGCGCCACCCATCCTAATTTACATTAGAGACCTATTACGTTGCTCAATCAAGATATCCCCGACCAAATCGACTGAAAACCTTGTCGTCTTAACGTCGCTTCCAGCCTAGAATCAAATACAGTAATCAGACAATAAGTTTCATCTTGTCGCACAGCATAACCCGACGGGCGACTCTGAGTATTTCCACACCAATCCGGACGATTCTTAGCAGTAGTCCGGCAAACACCATGAACAATATCGCGCCACTGGTCTGATTTTCCCCGCCAAATGCTGATAATGCTACCTGGAACAGAAAGCGGATTAGGCAAAAGCGGGAAGCGATACCTTTGCGCCAAATTCCTAATCACATCTTTGAGAGAATCAATTAACTCATTTAACGGTTGCTCAGAGTTCGCTGGCGTGACGGTAAATTCACTCCCCCGAAACCCATTAAACCGTTCCAACTGATGCGGGGGTCTGCGCCAACCGGGACCCATTCCCCCCAAACGACTAGCTAAATCCAGTAATCCACCCACTAAGTCTTGAAACAGGGAATTACAGTTAACAGAAATTCGCCAGGTTTGATGAGCATCTTGGGCGGGAATATTGGTGTAATTATTGCTGGGTATATCTCCAGGACGGGGTTTGACAACCTGCTTCAGGTAACTGGTTAACCTTAATTGAGCCGGACACCCCAATCCCCCAAAAATTATACTCGTCAATTTTTCGGCGCGATCGCGGTTTAATAAATAAAGGGCTAAACGAGTAAAATAACCGCGTAAGTTAGCCCGTAGCACTTGCGGACTCCAACGATATTTGCCTATTTGTTTATCTTGGGGACTGTGGGGTTGAACACCGGGTTTCATTCCAGTTAATTGGAGTTCCCACTGTCCCGATGGTACGGATTTGGCTAAGCGACCAAAACCGGAAGCTGTACCTCGTCCAATCCCTTGTTCTTGTAACATTTCTGTGAGTCGGTTTTCCAGCCAAGATTTTTGTTCAGCCGTGGGATTATCGTGGAGTAAGACTTGCAGACAAAATCTATCGGGACTAGGACGAGGCGGATGGTGAGGGGAAACTTGCCATTGTATCCCTAGTTTGTTGCTTTTTTGATTGAAAACCTGCCACAGTTGTTGCGGATTTAGGGGAAAGGGTTTAAGGTTTTTTAAACGAATACTTTCAAATCGAATCGTTCGCGGTTGCCAGCTTTGGCGATTAGCGGTCAATAGAGTTGACCAAAATTCTTGTTCAGCCGTGGATAAATCCTGCCATTTCACCTGCAGCCAATGCAGGAAAGCGCCTCGAACACTGGAACCCGGAATATAAGGAACACCGCTAATTTGGGCGGGTAATATGCCACCTTCAGGAAAGCGTCCACCTCCGACTTGAATGGGACTGATAACTTGTAGTTTATCTAGACGAATGGTGTAGGTATGGGAGGGGTTGGGTTCAAATGTTCCTTTCCACGCCTGAATAATGTCTTGATTTTCCGGCTTTTCTAGAATGTCAATGGTTTTGGGAGTCCATCCTTTCTCTTCTGTGGGTTCAACGGTGTACCACTGGGGGAGTTCTGTGGGTAAGGGTAGCATGATAGTTGGGGGGTAGCAGGATGATACTTTCTCAACTATAGCTTGGCTCAATGGGTTGTTTAGGGTCTTGTGATAATTGCACAAATTGCGAGGGTTAACCAAAATCGCTGAAATGCCTATTCTTTCGTTGGAAACTTCGCCGCCTTGTCTGGTAAGGGTTCTAGCGATTTTTTTCGGGAGTTGTGGGGGATTTGTGGGGACAAAATCGGTAAGCTTCGCAAACTGCCTCTGGACATTAGGCGGGGTAAGGGTTTTAAATTGAGGGGTCACGACCTCTGTGAGGAGGTAAAGGTGTTGAAACGAAAATGTTTCGTCTGGGCTAAGAATGGCACTGTGAGTCACGACCTCTGTGAGGAGGTAAAGGTGTTGAAACAATTAGTTGTAGATTGATTCTTCTCCCGACGCCACACGCTCGTCACGACCTCTGTGAGGAGGTAAAGGTGTTGAAACTTCAGGAAAGTCTTCAGAGTCCATTACTTGTATTTCGGTCACGACCTCTGTGAGGAGGTAAAGGTGTTGAAACTGGCGTTGATGAAATCGGTCTAGTTGATTTGATTCAGTCACGACCTCTGTGAGGAGGTAAAGGTGTTGAAACTTCTATGTACTTCCCGATAATTGCGTCAATCTCAGAAGTCACGACCTCTGTGAGGAGGTAAAGGTGTTGAAACCGAGCAAAGTCAGCCTTGACGAACATCCGAATGTCGGGTCATAACCTGTTGTTAGGAGGTGAATGTCGCTAATTTGAAAGTTTGTAGTCAGCGCTTCAGCGCTTAAAGCACTAAAGTGCTGACCGCTAATTTAAAAGTTTGTAGTCAGCGCTTCAGCGCTTAAAGCACTAAAGTGCTGACTACGAACCTAGATGATGTCAGTGTTGACAAAGCTTTAGCAATTAAAATCGCGGAACCCTACCAAAAAAGTCCGCCGACGCGGAAATGGAAAAAAATCACGGATTCTGTCTGTGTAGCGGCGGTTACTCAAATGAGATTAGGGAACTCTTAACAGGGAACAGTAAGGGTTTGACGGCGATTTACTTGCACTTGTCGGAGCATACCGTTTTCTTTTGTCCGACTACTTATTGCTCCATCGTCCCCTAAAAAAAGCGCAAAATATCACAAATCCTTCGCTTCTTTGAGGCTGAAATAAATTCTTGTTTATTGTCGATTATTTCCGACCCAATCTACTGCCAATTTAGGCAAGGGCGGATAGTGTTGAAAGGTTATCGCTGCTCTCCTCTCTCTTCTTTCTCGCTCTTTGAAATGGGGAGAAAGAAGGGGAACCATCACATAAAACCGCTTCTAGTATCAGGGAAAAGAACACCCTTTTATCGGGAGCATCCCATTTTGGAAAAGAGAGAAAGTTTATTCGCGATTTTAACTCGCGAATAATAATCGCGAATTAAAAATTGACCTTTCCCGGCTATCTGCCAAAATGGGATGCTCCCCTTTTATCTTTCTTGCTCCCCTCTCCCCTGGTGGGAGAGGGGTTGGGGGTGAGGGGGTTATAGCTTAAGTTAACACGGGCGCACGTCGGTGCGCCCCTACGGTTTCCGGGCGTGTGAGATAAATCAATTAAGTTAGGTATCCCCCGCCACGACATCACCGACGATTAAACCAATCGATGCTATGCAAACGGTTTAGTTAAATGGGAACAATAGCGATCCTCAACAATTTTCGATCTAGAGGACATCTTTACCGCTTTATGGTGCGAGGCTGGGGAAACCACCTCTTTTTCTGGATGAATAGTAATCTGCTTACAAACTAATTGCTGACTTCCGGGACGCACAAACCCCCAGGTATACACTTGGGAATCAGGGGTTGTCGCTGGCGCGGGAGCTAGTCGGATTGTGGTTGATAATACTAGCCCTAAAATAAATAAAACGACAAGTACGGGTTTCCGCATTGGTTTCTCTCAGTTGACTGAGTTCAAATTAATTTTACTCTCTACTCTTTAGTATATCAAAACTATGCATTACTTACATCTTTCTTAACAATTTCTCGGCAGACTTCGCCTCCAGCCGCCAGTACGTGGTGTAGTGGCGTGGCACACCTAATTTGATGAATTAACCCTAGGTCCCGAAAACATAAGAAATTAGGGCTAAAGCCCTTACTACGAACCAAACCTATTCCACGTAGGATGATGGGCGACATTCTATTCAAGCTTCATCATCCCAGTCGTTATACAATGCACATTGGCAAAATTAACACGGGGAATAACTCCCGCTTTGTCAAAGGTAATTGACAAATGTTTAGTTTATGAAACAGGAGAGTTGACTGTGCTACAGGCAGATTGTATTTTGAAAACGCCACCCAATTAGAAACGATGCGTTTTGATCAATTTATTGCTGATACAATAACTGATAAGTCAAGCAATACTATCCGATTTTGGTTGACTCTAAGCCTTCTCGTTGCCACAATTTACAGCACTTTAGCCCTTCAACCCGCCTTCAGCAGCGAGTACGTGGTGCAGGATGATGCGCGACAACACGTCTTCTGGATGCGGCGATTTTTAGACCCAGAGTTATTTCCTGATGATATAATTGCCGATTATTTCCAATCGGTTGCCCCCTTAGGCTATCGCGCCCTGTATCATTTCATGGCAGGGATTGGGATTGATCCGATTGTTTTGAGTAAAGTTTTGCCCCTGGTTTTGGGATTAGTTACCACAGGTTACTGTTTTGGCGTGGCGGTGCAATTGTTACCCATACCTCTGACTGGATTTATTGCATCTGTACTGCTGAATCAAAATCTGTGGATGCAGGATGGGTTGATATCGGGAACTCCCAAAGCGTTTATCTATCCTATCCTGTTGGCGTTTTTGTATTATGGGATGCGCCAATCGCTGATAGGTATGGGAATCGCGATCGCGCTGTTAGGATTATTCTATCCCTCATTGGTGCTAGTCTGCGCGGCGTTTCTGATTTTGCAGTTATGGCGGTTTAACCGGAAATTCCCCTGTTTGTCTCACCATCGCCGCGATTATGTGTTCTGTTTCACGGGTTTGGCGGTGGCGTTTGCGGTGTTATTACCCTACACGATGAGTCTATCAGAATTTGCCCCAGTGATCACGGCGGCACAAGCCAAAGGTTTACCCGATTTCTTATCTCAAGGGCGAACCCGATTTTTTGTCAACGACGCTTGGTCATTCTGGTTTAATGGACGCAGTGGTATCCGCATTGATACCGCTTTAGCACCGCCTCTGAGTTATTTGGGGTTGCTATTACCCGTTATGCTACGCTTTCCCTCTCGTTTCCCCCTCGCCAAGCAGGTAACTGGGAAGATGGGAGTCTTAGGCAAGTTCTTAGTCGCGTCAGCTATTTTATTTTTAGCCGCCCATGCCCTGCTGTTCAAACTGCACCTACCCAGCCGTTATACTCAGCATAGCCTGCGGATTGCGATCGCGCTGGCGGCGGCAATCGTTATCACCCTAATCCTAGACGCGGTTTTCGCCTGTAGAGACGCGCCATGGCGCGTCTCTACGGTTAAATTGGGATCAGTTTTGGCATTAGCTTTAACCAGTTTAATCGGAATTACCTTAATAGGATATCCTCACTTGGTTCTGGATACGTTTCCCTGGACGGCTTATATTGGTGGCAATGTGCCGACGTTATATGAGTTTTTTCAACAGCAACCCAAAGACAGTAAAATTGCCTCCTTAGTGGAAGAAGCGAATAATTTACCCACCTTTGCTCAACGGTCAATTTTAGTTGGTCGCGAATATGCAATTCCTTATCATTGGGGCTATTATCGCCAATTTCGCCAACGGATGTCGGATTTAATTGAAGCACAATATAGTCCAGATTTGGCGATTGTCCAGGAGTTTATCCAAAAGTATGGGATTGATTTTTGGCTGCTACCGACTACACCGTTAACAGCCGAATCGATTGCCAATGATTCTTGGTTGATGCAGTACCAACCTGCGGCAAATCAAGCCATCGCTCAACTTAAAGCTGGGAAACAACCTGTTTTGGCATCGTTGAGAACTGATTGTGCGGTTTGGGAAACGCCGGGATTGATGGTTTTAGAGGCAGAGTGTATTTTACCAAAGCACCATTCAAGTAAGTGAGGTACACAAGACAGATCCCCGACTTCGTAGGAGTTGTCGGGGATCTTGCTTGAGGCTGTACCTCATCGTCTGGAGTTGTTCACTAGACGAAGCGGGTCGTCCCTAGAGGATATTTCGTCTCCTTACCGGGATAGCGTCGCTTCCTGTGCCACATCCCCTAAGTTAAACAGGAATGGCACACTACTATTGGAATCACCGCTCATGACCAAAACTTTCGGCATTTGTGCCCCACCTTGTTTCCAGGCTTCGATCGCTTCTTTTTGCAGAACCAATGGTCCACCTTGCTCTCTCAGGGTTTCCGCTAATAGTCGTTGGGCTTCGGCTCTACCCTTGGCGCGATTAATGTCCGCTTGGGCTTGTTGTTCGGCTTCCCGGGCAACGTAAACAGCACGTTGCGCCCGTTGTTCAGCGATTTGTTTTTCCTCAACCGCCCTGGAGAACTCTGGGGAGAAGTTTAGGTCAACCACGCTGGTATCCAGGACGATGATGCCATACTTTTCCAACCGTTCATTCAAAGCATTATCAAAGTCCTGCTTCAGTTCAGTCCGTTTGGTGATCGCTTCTTCTACCGTTCGCCGAGCCGCTGCAACTTTGAACGATTCCTGCGTCTGGGGGGCGATAATTTTGGAGACGATATTCTGTAATGTGCCTTGTGTGCGTCGGATCGTAACCACCTGTGTGGGATCAAGGCGGAAGTTGATCGCGAAGCTAGCCGATAGATCCTGAAGATCCTTGGTGGAACTCTGGGCGGGAACTTCAAATTTCTGCACAGTCACATCATATACGTCCACCACTGAAACCAAAGGGGGTTTAATGTGGATTCCCTCTAGTAAGGCTCCATCTCTGGCTTTACCCAAGATGCTGATTACCCCGGCTTGACCTGGGTTGATGATCACAAAGGAGCTAAAGCTAAGGAGAATCAAGGCTGCTGCGATAATCCCTCCCACTAAAGCTTGCCAATTCTGTGAATTCTGATACTTCAACGTTTACTCTCCTTACTCAAACGCCATTGGCGACTCTTTACAGCCTACCAATGTTCAGACTCAATTGCGGCGATAAAGGAAAAGATGAGCAAAACCAGCCCGGATGTAGAGACGTTGCATGCAACGTCTCTACATCCCCATATTCCTCATTTCCATCTGTTGTCTGTTCGCCAATCTTATACAGATACAGGCGTTTGCAGGTGGGTAACAAAGTTCGATAGAATTTGTAAGCCTGCCGTGGACGACTTTTCAGGATGGAACTGAACCGCCATCATATTATCCCGCGCGATCGCCGCCGTGACTTGTTGTGACCCATGTGTTACTGTAGCGGCGCGAATCGTCGGATCAACGGGGTCAACGTAGTAGGAATGGACAAAATAAACTTGGGGATTTTCTGATAACTGCATCCACAAGGGACAATCCGGTTGAGTGAACTCCAAGTGGTTCCACCCCATCTGCGGAATGCGGATATCCGGTTCTGGCTGAAATCGCCGTACTTTTCCAGGGATAATCCCTAATCCGGGTTCTTTTCCTTCTTCTGAACCCTCAAATAGAATTTGTAACCCCAAACAGATACCCAGGAACGGTTTACCACTAGCAATTACCCGTTTAATCGGTTCATCGAGTCCGCGCGATCGCAAATGCTGTACCGCCGGATCAAAGGAACCGACTCCCGGTAGTACCACTGCATCCGCCTGTTCAATCTCAGCCGCGACATCCGTTATCTTGGTTGTTGCACCTGCATTCTCCAACCCTTTACAAGCCGAGTGCAAGTTACCCATATCGTAATCAACCACCGCAATGATTGGCATGAACCGATTCCTCATTATTTTTATGGTTCAATCTATATTTTAATGAGTTCCTTGCTTAATCTATAAATGCCAACAACCATCCTTTTGACTTCCTTTCAAACCTGGTTACCTGATCAGAAATCCAATGCGTCCGATGATTTACTCCTCAAACTCCAAGCTGAGAATGACCCCTTCCCCGATCAAGCCCTATCTTTAACCTTCCTGAGACAGCTACCCGTGGACGTATTTCCCGCCAGTGATTTAGCGATCGCGAAAATTAAACACCTGCAACCGGATGTGGTAATCTGTTGCGGTATGGCTGAATCCCGTTCCCGATTAACTGTAGAAGCTGGGGCAACCCCTCGATATGTTGTTGCTCAATTTTATTGGTTTATTTACTATATAGTGCTTCAGAAAATCTTTCGCTTTCAAGGGTTGTCCTATTTTCTTTCCGCCTTACTTGGCAATAAGACAAACGTCGAAACTCACTTCCTCAACACCTCTGTAGACTTAGAGGAACTATTAGAGGGATTAACCGAAACTGAGATGAGTTACGACGCAGGTAAATTTGTCTGTGAAGGACTCTATTATCAAGTATTAAGCTATTTGCGCGATTATGCCCCGACAACTGGTTGTATCTTTGTCCACGTTCCTGTATTAACGACCGAAAATATATCCACAATTATGACAGATTTTCGCCTAATTCTTTCCAGACTAGCAGTTTGGGCAACCATTCAACGCCAAAACCAAATAAGAGACATAACTACTGCTGCTTAGAGACAAAGACAACATAGATTCCTTCTCGTTTCAATAGAGGGCGACCCGAGCAAATTGAGTGGACTCCAGTTGTTAATTGATGCAAGCGGGTCGCCCCTACACAAGAACCACAGGTGTTTCGTCTCTTGCATCTCGCGTCCTTTCGATAACCATTTATATAGCAATTTCCGGTTTGATGCGATACATCGTTAAGGGCGCAAGCTTTGCACCCCTACATTGCCCCTACATTTAGGTGTACCTCATACGTTGGGAAAGCGCTATAATCCCTGTAGGGGCGTAGTCGCCGGACTAGCGTTAAAGGGAAAACTGACTAATTTTCTTGACTCGCCCTCATCTTCAATTAATCTGCACAAAAAGGGGCTACTACCTGTTTGAGTTAGCCGCCGGTGGACTTGGACGAAAACTGATAATTAACAAACAGATAATCCCTAGATTAATAAAAACATCAGCAAAATTAAACACTGGAAAAGGGGCGAGTTGAATATGACGAAAATTGACTAACACAGGAAACTTGACAATCGGAAAATCCAGAAAATCAACCACACAGGTTAACTCTTTTCCATTAACGATACAATCATTAAAAAAGCGGTCAATTCCATTCCCCAATGCGCCCCCTAAAATAAACCCATAGCCTAACTGCTCAATCGGTTTCAGCCGAGAACCAAACCATGCCAAACCCATTAAACCCAAACTCACCGCTAGTGATAGCCAGCGCAGCCAAACTCCGCCCTGCTCAAACAAACTAAATGCCGCTCCGGAATTGAGTACATAGGTTAAGTGAAAAATATCGGGAATCAGAGGCAAACTTTCGGATAAGGCAAAATTTTGTACCACTAAATATTTAGTTAATTGATCCACAATTAAACTAACAGCGGCAATTACCCAGAAGTAGCGATTTTTTCTAAAAGGCATGGTTATAGTTAGGAATGGAAAAATTCTGATCCTTCGCGACTCTCGATGAAACCTGGTTTGTCGGGGCGGGTTTAGGGACTGTCGCGCCAGCTATTGATGATAATGTTTTTTCAAAACCCGCCCTGACTAAATTTTGAATGAAAGAATTACTTGACAAATGACCAATGACCAATGACCAATGACTAATAAAACAATAAATGCCGTAGGGTATACGCCACAACCGTAACCGCACAAACAATGGCTAACTGTCCTGGTAAAGGATAAATCGAGTATTTCAACATGGCATCCATCAACGATAAACCATTCCTACTTGTCATATTCAAAATAAGATGAAAAATCGTTAAATAGCCTATCCCATAAATATGAATCGTGAATAAGCCGCATATACAGCTAAACCCTAGCGATTCTAATCGTAAGGGCAGACGAAACGCCAAAAAACCACAAACCCAGGCTCCCGCGATAAATCCTAATAAATAACCAAACATGGGTTTTATTACATAGCTTAACCCCCCGCCTTGGTCAAAGACGGGTAAAATTAAGCCTAAAACCACATAAGCAATTTGAGACAGAACCCCTGCATTTTTTCCGCCTAAACACCCAACAAGTAGAACCGCCCCAATTTGACAGGTAACGCCTAAGGAAATGGGCTGAATTCCTTGGCTTGACCAATCCCAGGGCGGATTTGTCACGAAGGCTTCTAAAAAGGTGCCACCGATAGTCAGTAATAAGCCAATTAAAGCCCAAACGAGTTCATGGGGAGCAGACACTTTTACGCGAATCGTTCTTAACTCCCCCTCTATACTTGCTGGGATTGATGCTCTCCGGGAAGCGGTGCTTCGCCTCCGGTTAATCCTAATGACTCCAACATGGCATGATCCTGTTCTGGCGACTGTCCTAAAGTGGTTAGGTAATGACCAATTAACATAGCATTAATCCCGGCTTTCAATCCAAGGGCTTGGAGTTCACCCATCACCGCTTCTCGTCCGCCAGCATAGCGAATGATTTGTTCAGGTAAAATCAGCCGGAAAATCGCGATCGCCTTTAGTGCTTCGTAGGGATCAAGTTTTGTCTGTTCTCCCAAGGGCGTTCCTTGACGGGGATTCAGCAAGTTTAGGGGGACGGATTCCACCTCTAATTCCCGCAAGGCTAAGGCTAAATCCACCCGATCCTCCCAGGTTTCCCCCATTCCCAAAATGCCACCCGTACAAGCTTGAATTCCCGCCGCTTTCAGGTGCTTAATCGTCTCGACGCGATCGCGCCAACGGTGAGTGGTGACGATTTCTGGGAAAAAGTTCTCCGATGCCTCTAAGTTATGGTTATAGCGGGTGACTCCGGCTTCCTTGAGTGCCTGTGCCTGTTCCGGTGTCACTTCGCCTAAAGCACAACAGGGTTTAATCCCGGTTTCGCTAATAATACGCTGGACAGTTTGGAGAATTTGCTCAAATTCTGGGGATTTGGGGGACTGATATTTGGGTCCACGCCCTTGACTCACCAGACAAAAGCGTTTTGCCCCTGCTGCATCTGCTGCTTTCGCTTGTGCTAGTATCTCCTCTGGGGATTTGAGTCCGTATATGGGAGAATCCTTTCCCGGATGATGGGCAGACTGGGCGCAAAAACCGCAGTTTTCTGAGCAGCTACCGGATTTAATGTTCACGATACTGCATAAATCTACGGTGTTGCCACAGCAGGCTTGGCGCACTTGATCGGCGGCTTCACACAGGAGCAGAATATTATCCTGTCCCTCTAGGAGCGTCAGTTTCAGCGCTTCCTCTCGATTGATGCGATCGCCTGCTATAATCCTTTGGGCGAGAGAGTTGAGCCAGTCTCGCACTGAGGTTGATCCGGAGGCTGGGGAATTCGCCGCATCCGGATAGAGTGAATTGTCAGACTGTCGTAATGGCGTTTGAACCATCATAATTGCGGCAAGGGGGCGGACGTCTGTACCTGAACGGTCAGCGTCTGGGGAATTGCCGCCAACAAATAAATCAAGATGCATATTCATAGCCGTCAGCCTTTTAAATATTTCGGATACTCTCATTACTGGTAAAGTTTGCCTCGACGATGTTAAGACTCGGTACTTTCTGAGTAACACTGGCTTTTCCGAATGACCTGTTTAATTACCCAGTTGTAGAGCTTGGAACTGGCACGCATCCCAAGGTACGAACTTTAACTCTTAGTCTTAACGGCTGCTCTGTTCAGCTCCGCTCACGCCCGCGACTTGTATCGAGCGAAGCCGAGATAAGTCGAGGTGAGCCGTCTGGTCAACAGACCTTATTCAAGCCCACACCATACCCGATAAGGCTTGGTGTGCGGTAGTTGACGCTTAGACCCTCGCTTTGCACTTCGACGGCTTGGTCGTGATGTCACAACCGATAGAACCGCAACTTAACACTATACCTTATAGTCGGCATTCTGCACCAGCTTAGGGCGACGCTATGGATGTTTAGGCAAAAGACAAAACAGGAAACTCCGATAATTTTTCTATCGGCTGGCGACTTGATTCATTTGGAATAAGTGAACGAGTCTATGATTCAATAACAGGAAATTCTTATTGAAACTTTACAATACATTTATCTATCTGCTGAGTTGAAAATAAAGTTTTGGCAACTCCGTGACATTTAATTGGAATTTGTTAACCTTCTCTTTACGAATGAGGGGTATCCTGCAAGAGACTTCCCATAGTGTAACTGTCTTTGAGGCTTAGTCAAATGGTGTTCCGTCTCGCTTTCATCAATCCGACTCCTATAGTCCGCTCCGTTTCAGTACTGGCTCTAGCCGTTAGCCTAGCGGCATGCGGTGGGAATCAAGGAACTGACACGACAGGTGCAGACACCGATCAATCTGACATGGGTGCGGGTGGCGACAAACTTGCCCTCGCGAACAATGTTGCCCTCACCGGTGCTGGTGCATCTTTCCCCGCCCCGATCTATCAGCGTTGGTTCCAAGACATCAATAGTAAATATCCGAAACTGCGAGTCAACTATCAATCTGTCGGTAGTGGCGCTGGCGTGGAACAGTTTACTCAAGAAACGGTAGACTTCGGCGCTAGTGACGTTGCCATAAGTGATGAAGAAATCGCGCAAGTTGATAGAGGCGTTCTGATGCTGCCGATAACGGCTGGCAGTATCGTACTGGCATACAACCTGGAAGGAGTAGAAGACCTGAAACTGCCACGGGATGTCTATGTGGATATTTTACTCGGTGAAATTACCAACTGGAATGACCCGGCAATTGCGGAGGCAAACGAGGGTGTAGATTTGCCCGATCAGCAGATTAGTGTGATTCACCGTTCCGACGGTAGTGGTACTACAGGTGTCTTTACAAAACATCTGAGTGCGATTAGTCCGGAGTGGGAAGAGCAAGTTGGGGAAGGCAAAACCGTCGATTGGCCCACCGGGATTGGCGCAAAGGGAAATGAAGGGGTTACGGCTCAGATTCAACAAACCAATGGTGCGATCGGCTATATTGAATACGGCTACGCCAAGCAGAATGATCTCAACTATGCTGCCTTGGAGAACCAAGCGGGGAATTTTGTCAATCCCAGTGATGAATCGGCGTCCAAAACCTTAGAAGCTGTGACTTTGCCAGAAAACCTGCGGGCATTTATTTCCGATCCCGAAGGCGAAGACTCTTATCCCATTGTTAGCTATACTTGGCTTTTGGCTTACGAGGAATATGATGATCCTCAGACGGCTAAAGCCTTGGAAGCCACGATTGAATATGCGTTGACTGAAGGTCAAGAAATTGCCCCAGAGTTAGGGTATGTGAAGCTGCCGCCAAATGTGAGGGAAAAAGTGGCAGAAGCGGCTGATCAGATTAGCCCAGATTATGATATTGAGGTTAGTCAGTAAAAGAGGGAGATAGGGGAGTTTTCTGGTTAATTCAAAATTACCCCATTCGCTCAGGGCGGGCGCGAGTCGCATCGGAGTAAACCCGAAACGATAACAGTGAAACCCGCCCCTACCTAAAACCAGGTTCCCTCGATGGTCGTGAAGGGTCTTCCTCACCTTCTTAAGATACTAGGTTTGACTTGTTCGCTGGTATCCTTGAATTCTTAAAGTCGGTTCACTTGATACAATTATGACCACACAAGCTGAGTCCAATTCAGCAGTAATCCCCGAAAGATCTGGCGGTGAAAAAACGGCGGATCGGGGGTTTGTCTGGCTGGCTCTGATCATGGCGCTGTCAGTTGCCGGAATTTTAATCTTCATCGGGATTGGAGTGGGCAGAGAAGCCTTGCCAGCGATGCGGGAATTTGGTCTGAATTTTCTGGTCAACAGCGCCTGGAATCCCGTCAAACAAGAATATGGGGCGCTACCCATGATCTACGGGACACTGGTGAGTTCCGCGATCGCATTACTATTTGCTGTACCTTTGGGAATTGGCACGGCTGTGTTTTTGAGCGAAAACTTTCTGCCCAAATCAGCGCGGATGACCCTCGTGTTTATGGTGGAACTATTAGCGGCGATTCCTAGTGTGGTTTACGGGTTATGGGGCATTTATGTTTTAGTGCCAATCCTGTTACCCCTTGAGCAGTGGCTACATAACAACTTCGGCTGGATTCCCCTGTTTGGTACAGAACCCACGCGAGTAGGGATGTTTCCTGCGGGTATTATTTTAACGATTATGATTTTGCCGATTATCACGGCAATTTCTCGTGATTCCCTGGCGTCTCTACCTCCAGATCTGCGACAAGCCTCTCTGGGATTGGGAGCCACCCGCTGGCAATCCATCTTCCGGGTGCTGATTCCGGCTGCATTTTCGGGCATTGTTGGTGGCGTAATGTTAGGGCTGGGTCGAGCAATGGGAGAAACCATGGCAGTGACTTTGCTGATTGGTAATGCTAATCAACTGAATTTTTCTCTCCTCGCCCCAGCCAATACTATTGCCTCCCTATTGGCTAACCAATTTGCCGAAGCCTCGGGTTTGCAGGTGGCGGCTTTAATGTATGCCGGATTTGTACTATTTGTCTTAACCCTGATTGTGAACATTCTGGCGGAGTTGGTTGTGCGCCAAGTTAAGAAGTTTTAGGGATAGGGGTTGTTCCAGACATAGCATGCTACGTATCTACCTCAGGGCGGGTTTGGTACAAACCTTACCATCAATAGCCAAGGCTAAAATCCCTAAACCCGCCCCGAAAAACCAGGCTCCCTGGAGCGAAGCCAAGGGTAAAAACGTCAAAACTGAAGAAATTTATGTCAGAGAATCGCCAAGATAAACAAGCTGAAGACTTTCCCACTCACAGTTTTACCCGTTCATACACGAGTGGGCGATCGCTATTTGGGATCATAATGACCATCTTAGCCGGAGCTTGCCTAGTTATTGCCCTAATCCCGTTGTTTGCGGTGATTATATATGTGATAATTAAAGGATTGAATCGGCTGAACTTGGACTTATTTACGGGTTTACCCCCGTCTGCCGGTTTATCAGGTGGCGGCGTTGGTAATGCCATTGTCGGTACGTTGATTTTGGTCGGAATTGGGGCGCTGATTAGTGTTCCCATTGGTGTTTTAGCCGCCGTTTATCTGTCAGAATTTAGTTCAGGTCCAATTGCTCGCTGGATTCGCTTTGCCACTAACGTCTTGAGTGGTGTTCCTTCAATTATTGCCGGGATATTTGCTTACGGGATTATCGTAATTGGAGCTGGGTTCGTCCCCTGTTCAGGCAGTTTCTCGGCATTTGCTGGCGGCGTATCACTAGCAGTACTGATGCTACCGATTATCGTTAGAACCACAGATGAAGCCCTGCAAATCGTGCCTCAGGATGTACGCTGGGCGTCTGTAGGTGTGGGAGCTTCAGAATATCAAACGGTATTGAGAGTGGTTCTTCCCGCCGCTTTACCCGCAATCATCACCGGAACCACATTGGCAGTTGCTCGCGCCGCTGGCGAAACAGCCCCGCTAATTTTCACGGCTCTATTCACCTTCTTCTGGCCCTCAGGACTATGTCAACCGACTCCCTCCCTAGCCGTGTTAGTTTTCAATTTTGCCACCTCGCCTTTTTTAGCTCAGCAAGAATTAGCCTGGGCTGCTTCTTTACTCATGGTGGCTTTGGTCTTATTAACCAGTGTTCTCTCTCGCTGGGCAACCCGGAAAAGCATTTATTGAGTTATGAGTTATGAATTATCAAATTAACCGACCTATATAGAATGGGAGATGAAGGTTCAAAGTCTAAACCTTAAAATCCAGTTATCGTAGCCGGATGTCACATCAAAATTCAGGGGGAATTATTATGGAATCTAATCAAAAAGTTGCCAGTACGAATCAAGGTAATGAGCAATCAACGGAAACGGTTTTACGCACGGAGAACCTAGATATTTACTATGGAAGTTTCTTAGCGGTTAAAGGGGTGTCTATGGCAATTCCCAAAAACCGGATTACGGCTCTGATTGGTCCTTCGGGTTGTGGTAAAAGTACCTTGATCCGTTGCTTTAACCGTCTCAATGATTTAATTGAGTCATTTCACATTGAGGGTAAGGTTTATTATCGCCAGAAAGACCTTTATGACAAAAGTGTTGATCCGGTAGAGGTACGGCGGCGGATTGGGATGGTGTTCCAAAAACCCAACCCATTCCCCAAATCAATTTATGACAATATTGCTTATGGTGCTAGGGTAAATAACTATAAAGGTAATCTAGATGAGTTGGTGGAAAGTTCCCTACGCGCTGCCGCCTTATGGGATGAGGTCAAAGATAAGCTGAAAACCAACGGGATGTCCCTATCTGGGGGACAACAGCAACGGTTGTGTATTGCCCGTGCGATCGCGATTAACCCGGATGTGGTATTAATGGACGAACCTTGTGCGTCTCTTGACCCAATTTCCACCCTGAAAGTTGAAGACTTAATGCACGAACTGAAACAAAAGTACAGTATTGTGATTGTGACACACAATATGCAGCAAGCCACAAGGGTTGCCGATATGACCGCCTTCTTTAATGCTAAAGCCACAGAAAAGGGTGGAAAACAGGGGTATTTAGTCGAGTACGACGAAACCGAAAATATCTTCCAAAATCCCCAAGAGGAAACCACGAGAGACTATGTAAGCGGACGATTCGGTTAAGTTTGATCCTCCCCAACAAATCCTTGCTTCATCCCACGGATATATAGTTCCAGATGGGATTGAATCCACTGGGCAGTTTCAGGATACCCTAATTCAATGGCTTTTTGTTCTGCCGCTAACCAACTAGACAAAGCCGTTTTATTGACAGCTTGAATGGCTTCTAATCCTTGCATCACCGGATGGGGTACAGCAATGGGAGCAGTTGCTTCCTTGAGAAAATCAATCCCTGATGGCAAAACAACCTGATTATTTTCAACCCGAATCACTCCCTGATCCGTGGGATCTTCGCCTTGCCAGTTGACTTCACCCTGCAACCGATACCCCCAAGGTTGGAGGAAATGAAGGATCAAATATTGTAACCAAGCGATGTAATGATAAAACTTTTCACCGCCGTTCCATTGAATTCCACTGCCATCAGAGGTGGGAATCCACTGACACCATAAGCCGGGTTGATTAGAGGGGGATTTATTATAGTCAACCACTGAAATCTCATCGTGGTCTTCATCCCATTGTTGATTAACAAAATAGCCGCCATCCTTGCCTAAGGGTAATCCGACGGCAACTCTGGCGGGGTCAGGAGCATTTTGCAGTACGGTGACATCCCGCTTAACCCGCCGTGTATTAGCGAACGCCAGTAAATAGAGAACTTGGCTATCCCATAATCGTTGGTCAAGGCTAAAGATTCCCTCGAAGTAGGTGGTATAACCCATGGTGCTGCTTCACTTGTTTTCTGAAGGATGACGATGTTCAACCTTGTCAATCAAGTCCTCCGCCATCTCCACCGCCATCAGGATCAGTTTTTGTTCTAGCTGTCCTTGGTGTCCCTCATCACTGATTGTGGTGTAAATATGAGGATTAGCCAGCATCCCTGCGAGTAATTGGGATGCTATTTGTTTAACGTCGTTCGTTTTTGAATCCATTGTTAACACCTCTGGAGTACAGCGAGTATTGCAGCAATCTTAGTCAATCGGCAAGAGGAGAGGAACAGAGGAAGTCAATCTCCTCCACCTTACCAATCCGGTCTTTGTGCAAAGGATACGATATTTTCAGGGGTTTGGTAACCGGGTTTGGTAACCGGGTTTGGTAACCGGGTTTGGTAACCGGGTTTGGTAACC
>NZ_JBKHHI010000103.1:0-17357 GCF_046539235.1 Coleofasciculus sp. | reverse complement strand
GCCACCGATGGCTGTAAATCCACTTGAGACTCACCCACAGGTTGATAGCCATTCTCTGGTAGAGGGCGTCGTTCTTCAATCAAGCCAATCGTCCCACTCACCTTTTCCGGGAAAATCACCACCAAACCACCGGACGCCACTCGGTCTAACGCCGTGTTAATCGCCTCGGTTTCATTGAGAATAATTTCACAATTGCGATCCGGATTGGTCTCCAGAATTCCCTTACAAATCAACTCCGCCGCCTCACCACTGGGACGTCCCCGTAAATCTGCATCTTCTTTAATAATAATCCGGTCAAAAATGTCTGCCGAGAGTCGTCCCAAATTAATGAAATCCTCATCCCGGCGATCGCCTGGTCCACCGACAACGCCAATCCGTTCCCCGGACCAATTGCGGACAAAGCCACCCACCGCTTCATAACTAGCGGCATTATGGGCATAATCCACCAAAGCATGATACTCACCCAGGTTAAATAAATTCATCCGTCCCGGTGTCTGCGCCACAGACGCCCGGAATGTGGTCAAAGCGTCACGAATTGCCTCAATCGGAACCCCTTGAGCAAAGGCGGCGAGACTAGCGGCTAAGGCATTAGCAATTTGGAACGGTGCCATTCCCCGCATGGTCACAGGTACATGTTCCGCCTTCTCAATCCGCAGCGTCCATTCGCCTCGGATTAAGGACAAGTAGCCATTTTCATACACAGCCGCCAAACCCCCCTGTCGGGTGTGAGCTTTCACCACCTCGTTGTCGGGATTCATGGAGAAAAACGCCACATGACCTTTGACCCGCTGTGCCATCGCCATGACTAGAGGATCTTCAGCATTGAGGATGGCATGACCGGCTGGACTCACGGATTCAGCCACCACACTCTTGAGATGCCCCATCTGGTCAAGGGTATCAATATCACCAATTCCCAAATGATCCGCCGAGACATTTAACACAACGCCCACATCACAAGCATCAAAGGCTAAACCCGATCGCAGAATCCCACCTCGTGCTGTTTCCAATACCGCCACCTCAACCGTGGGATCTTTGAGAATCACTTGAGCGCTTTGGGGTCCAGTGGTGTCTCCTTGTTCCACCAGATGATCGCCAATGTAGATCCCATCCGTCGTGGTATACCCAACCACATGACCCGTTTGCTTATAGATATGGGCAAGCAAGCGAGTGGTAGTGGTTTTGCCATTCGTCCCTGTCACCGCCAGAATCGGAATCCGACTGGCTTGTCCCGGTGGAAACAACATATCCATCACCGGGGCGGCGACGTTGCGCGGTAAACCTTCAGAGGGAGACACATGCATCCGGAATCCTGGCGCAGCATTTACTTCCACCACTACGCCGTCAATGTCTCGTAGGGGTTTAGTAATATCAGGTGTAACAATATCAATCCCGGCAATATCCAGACCAATAATTTTCGCCACCCGCTGGGCTAACCAAACGTTTTCCGGGTGGATATCGTCCGTGCGGTCTATCGCCACACCCCCCGTACTCAGATTAGCCGTTGCCCGTAAATAACAGACCTCATCGTCTTGGAGGACGGTATCCAAGGTATAACCCTGACGTTCTAAGATGCTCAGACTCGTATGATCAACGATAATTTTCGTCAGAACGTTATCATGACCCTCTCCTCGATTGGGATCGCGGTTCGTCCGTTCAATCAGTTCCTCAACCGTAGACTTACCATCCCCAATCACACGCGCCGGAATCCGCTGGGCGACGGCTTCAACTTTGCCGTTAATCACCAAGACGCGGTGGTCAAAACCGGGATAATAGCGCTCGACAATCACCGCACGGGAGATATCTTTAGCGCGATCATAAGCTTTTTCGGCTTCGTCCCAGTTGCCAATGTCAATCGTAATCCCCCGCCCATGATTACCATCGAGGGGTTTAATCACAATCGGATACCCCCCCACATACTCGATCGCGCTGTCTAATTCGTCCAAATAAAGCACCGTTGTGCCTCGGGGTACCGGAACCCCCGCATCCCGCAAAATCTGTTTCGTCCCTTCTTTATCACAGGCTAATTCCACCCCTAAAATTCCGGAGTAATCACTCAAGGTGGCTTGAATTCGTTTCTGATGCACCCCGTAGCCAAGCTGAATCATGGCTCTGGCACTTAGGGGAAGCCAGGGAATACCTCTGGCGTCGGCTTCTTTGACCAAGGCTTCTGTGCTCGGTCCTAAAGCCGCATCGCGAGCCAGTTCGCTCAGGTCTTTTAAGTCTTGCTCTAACTCCCGTTGGGGATAAGTTCCGGTATCGATAATACTTTGGCACAAGCGCACAGCTGCCCTAGCTGCATAGCGACCCGCCTGCTCGTCAATGTACTCGAAAACAACTTGATAAATTCCGGCTGTCCCGGTTTCCCGAGTCCGACCAAACCCAACGCGCATTCCCACCAGTTCCTGGAGTTCCAGCGCCACATGTTCGATAATATGCCCCATCATCGTGCCTTCTTTGACCCGACTTAAGAACCCACCCCGAACACCCGGAGAACAGAAATGCTCTTCTAGACTGGGTAGCGTCTCTACCAGTCCCTCGTAGAATCCCAGAAGTACATTGGAGGGTTTATCGATGAGTTCCTCCAAATCAAGACGCATGACAATGAGTTTGTGGCGTCGAATGCTCCAGTAATTGGGACCGCGTAACGTCTGGATTTTTAGAATTCTCATAGTTAGTGATGAAATCGGGGATGGTTCACAATGTCGGCTTTTGAAGCACAAACTAGCGATTGTGCAAAATCTATTTTAGGAATTTCTTTAACATTACGTGACATCCTCCTACCCTGGATCTCCAGATTAGAGCGTAGACTTCTCAAGTATCGCGACTTACATTGTCTCAACATTTTTGCCAGTTCTCAGAAGTCCTCCACGTAATCGGGGGAGTAGTCTACTCTTGCCCTGATTGGATTCACCCGTTTTGAGTGGATGGGACATCTTATCTAGTTTCCGACTGTTCAAAGCCATCAAACTGTTCATTATGAACATTTTGCGGAAACGATTGGCGATTTTTGACCTTCGTAGAGACGTAGCATGCTACGTCTCTACATCCCTGCTCTTGCCGTCATACATTATTGATGGGCATTAATGCTCGTTTATAGACATGATAGCGATCGCCATGACATAGAACATGCACTCGCAGGTTATGTAGACTAATCGGATCGGTGCTGCCAATATCCACTTGATTGGTGTGAGACAGTTCTCCGGGATCAATAATCGTCACCGTACCTTTGCCCATCACCTGTAACCAACCATCTCGCTCAAAGATGATACAAGTATCTTCATCAATGCCGATCCCCAAGCGATCCGGGTGAGTGGCGATCGCGCTAATTAAGCGGGCGATGCGATTCCGATTCAGAAAATGCTGATCGACGATCACTTCCGGAATAATCCCCAAACCCGTTGCCATATCGACTAAAGAACGATTGGGGGATTCACCACTCCCGCCGCCAGCAATCATGTGATGACCCATCACCGCCGCACCTGCACTGGTTCCCGCTAAGGTAATCTCCCCTAAATGCACCCGTTGGCGGACTTTTTCCATTAACGGGGTATCCGAGAGTAAACCGCACAAACGCAGTTGATCCCCACCGGTCATGAACACACCCGTACAGGCTTCCACATACTCTTGTAAAGAAGAATCCGACCCTTGAGCGCGATCGCGGACATCCAGGACTTTAATTTCCTTTGCCCCCATATCCTCAAAAATCCGCTGATAGCGATCGCCAATAATCGCGGGTTCTCGCGACGCCGATGGAATAATCGCAATTCGCGCCTCAGCTGCACCCGACCGACGAAAAAAGGTTTGCAGGATCTCCCGTCCATGAACTTTATCTTCCGCACCACCAATAACAATGATTGCGGTTTTTGTCGATTGAGGCATTGTCGTCGCTTGGAATTGAGAGTCTAACTGCAGCATACTGTCGATGTCGAGTTCGGGCATAAGGTGAGTTCAATACTTGAGTATCGCGCTTGGCTAGAACTGTCACTTTATTACGATTTTGACTCTAGCTCAACTACTGGTTTAGGCTGTCCTGGGCAAGCTTCTCCACAACTAAACACCATCGCGCTTGGCTTTGATTCAGATGCACTCTGCAGCCGCCTAAATACGGTGAATCGATGGAAATCGTTAATTGTTTAGCCGCCCCAGAACACTCACTCACGACACTCAGCCGTTCGGAGAAAGTCGGGCGTTTCCCAGTCATCATGGCAAATTATACCAATAATTACTTATACTATGAGTTACGATTGACCCCTTTTGTCTTAACAGCGACCCAATTCTTGTGCGCTTTGATGTTGTCACACTGTTTCCGGATTTCTTTACCTCTCCCCTGGCTTCAGGACTGCTGGGTAAGGCATTGACTAAACAAATCGCCCAAGTACACCTAATCAATCCTCGTGATTTTGCCACGGATAAACACCGACGGGTTGACGATGAACCTTATGGGGGTGGGGTAGGTATGCTAATGAAACCCGAACCAATTTTTGCGGCGGTGGAGTCGTTACCTAGATTACCTCGGCGAGAGGTGATTCTGATGACACCCCAGGGACAACCAATGAACCAGCCCCTGTTGGTTGAGTTGGCGACGGGTTATGACCAGATTGTGATTATCTGTGGACATTATGAAGGTGTTGATGAACGAGTCTTACATTTAGTGACGCGAGAGGTATCCTTAGGGGATTTTGTCTTAACCTGCGGTGAAATTCCCGCACTCGCCTTGATTAATGGGGTGGTGAGATTACGCCCTGGAACCGTGGGGAAAGTAGAATCCCTTAAATTAGAGAGTTTTGAAGCCGGATTATTAGACTATCCGCAGTGGACACGCCCTGCTGAATTTCGCGGTTGGCATGTCCCAGATGTTTTATTATCGGGCAATCATCAGGCGATTGACCAGTGGCGCAAAGACCAACAGATTCAGAGAACCCGGGAACGTCGCCCTGATTTATACGACAAATGGGTTAAGCAGACTCAAAGGGATAGAGACGCCTAGCTGTAGGGGCGGGTTTTACCAATAACATGCAAGCCGGAAACTGATAACTTAACTAAACCCGCCCCTACCCACCCAATTATTTACTTTGGAATGTGTCAAAATGAAACTCGATTGGGATTAAATCCTTGCTGCTTTTAACTGTGCTTCGATGAAATCGCCTGAGTTGCTAAAAAACTTACCTACTCCTGTGCAGATAGTGTGGCGACCCCTGTTGCTGATTTCTGTGGTGTTGCATGGTATTGTGCTAATTCTACCCGTACCTTCTACCTGGGAAAAGTCGGAACCCGAAGAACAAGTCAAGGTGACACAGTTACCTTCATTTTCTTCATCACCTAAGTCTTCAGTAAATTCCGCTGAGGAACCCACAGCCCAAACGAGTCCAACGCCAAGTCAACCGACTCCTTTCGCCTCAGCCTTTTCTAGTCAACCTAGGATTAACCCATTTCCTGACCCTATCCAACCGACTCCTGATCTCAGTCCTACGATTGAATTTTCTCCAGAAATTTGGGAAAATCCTAAATCGTCACCCTCTCCATCACCATCTAGTTCTCAGGATGAAACTCAGACGATTGAAGAAAAAAATACAAAAAATACTGATCAGACCATAGATTCTGGAATTGATACCAATGATGTTAATGTGGAAGATCCACTGAAAAAATTCCTGACAAATTTCCCTTTTCCTGAAGAGGCGGCGATGGGTTCGTTAGGTATACTTACTGGAGAGGCAGATACATCGGCTCGTCATGTCCAGCAATCCTTAGGTCAGGTTATTAAATACTATGGCAAGGAACTACCCGATCGCAATTATACTCTAGCTAATCCGAGTATAAATGACCCTGAATTCAAGGTTTATCAAGTTTCTCAAGATGATGTATCTCAATATCTGCACTTGGTTTTAAAGGGGGAAAATACGATAATTTTCCTCTCAAAAACACAACTTAATCGGGCAGACTTACCTGAGTTAACAGCGGAAAAAGCAGAAGAACGAGAATTGCGAAATATTCTGGAACAGATTATGGTAGCTGGTGAGTATACAAAAGAGCTGAATAGAGAAATCAAACAAGTATTGGCTGAGGGAGTTGATGGAAAATACAATTATTTGGGAACTGTTTATGAAAGAAATAGGGAACAGTTAAGTTCTCAGTTTGTCAGTCAACTAAAAGAGAAAGAGTTTACTATTATTCCTTTGAATGATGATGGACTATATTACAGTGTTGAAAAAAATGATTTTAAGGGTATTATTCAACTTATACCAACCCAGTCAGGACTAGCCATTATTAGCTTAGAGTTTTAGATTATTTTTGGTTTGAGTAGTTGTTGTTAAGCGCCACTCTCAATAGCTAAAGAAACGCGATCGCCTCCCACATCCCGCATTTGTACCAATACCTGAATCACTTGTTCGTAGGGCAATTGACTGTCGGCTTGCAAGAAGACAGCCCCTTGAGGATTTTGGGATAAATAAGTTTGTATTTGCTCAAACAATTGCTCTTGGCTGACCGATTGATTACCGATGACCAGTTGTCCTTGTGACTTCAATTGTACAACTAAAGGGGTGGGGTTTTCCGGCGGCTGAGTTTGAGTATTTTCAGTATTAGGAAGTTGAACATTGACGCCTTCTTGAGTGGTTAACAGCATGGAATTCATTACAAAAAATGCTAGAACTCCCATGATCACATTGAGCATAGGGATTAATTGAATGGACGGTATTGATGATTGGGTTCGTTGGGTTCTAAAACGCATCGTTGAACGATTTAAATAAACATGATTCTGTCACAGATAATTGAGATTATGGCGACCAGTTTTAATTAAGTAGAATGGTGGTTTTAATTGATTCATGCGGGTTGCCCCTACAGGTTGTTAATATGTAAATTGTTTTAACGACGTTCAATAGCAAGAGAGACGCGATCGCCACCAATTATCGTCATTTCTTTTAACAGTTTTTGTACATCTTCATAAGGTAAGTTTCGGTCTGCTTTTAAAACAACTGTAGCATTTTGATTTTGTTCTAGGTATGACTGGATTGTTTCAGACACCTGGTTAACGGTAATCACTTGATTATCCACTAAAATTTCGCCTTGGCGATTTAAGCCAATAACCAGAGTGTTTCTAGTATTTGACTCACCACTAGCGGTTCCAGTACCCGGTAAACCAGGTAGATTAATATCCCCTAAGCGCTGACCTGTATAGCTCATTGATGTGATAATAAAAAATGTTAGCACTGACATCATCACATCCATTAAAGGAATCAGATTAACTTCAGGGATTGGTGAATTCTTTTGCTTGTTTCTAAACTGCATGAAATTCTAGGCGAGAATCTCCCCAAACAAAAATGGCATAAAAGTTAAACACATCTTTTTTGTATCACCGTTTACCGGGGGTTACCCAAACGAGATTTTAGGATTGCAGTTCATCTAATTTGGCACGCACTGCCTGAATGTCTTGCCACATAAACCACTTTGGCTTACCCTGCTCTCGTGACGGATTCCGCAATAGGTAGGCGGGATGGAAGATTGGCATACACAGTCGTCCTTCCCATTCCATCCAAGTGCCACGAATTTTAGTAATGCCACGCTTTTCACCCGTTAACCCTTTGACAGCCGTTGCACCTGTTAGCAGGATAATCTTAGGATTGACTAAGCGAATTTGTTCTAATAAATACGGCTTACAAGCTGCAACTTCATCAGGAGTCGGTACTCGATTACCGGGAGGACGGCATTTATTCATATTACAGATATAGACATCCCGTTCGCTATCCAGTTTGACGGCGGCGAGAATCTTTTCCAGCAATTGTCCGGCTCTCCCGACAAACGGTAAACCTTGTTCGTCTTCATTTTGACCAGGGGCTTCCCCAATGATCATAATCGGAGCATGAACATCACCCCGCCCTACTACAGCATGGGTGCGAGTGGCTCCTAATTCACAGCGCTGACAAACGTTACAATGAGCTGCCAAAGACTCCATGGAGTCGTAAGTGCCAGACGGAATCGGAATTTTGGCATCCGTAGGAATTAACGACTGTTGGAAGTCACTGGGGGTAGAAGATGTCAACCCTGACTGGTCAAAGAGACTGAGTTGTTCTGAGGACTCGTGAGACATAAATCTAAGCTCGGACAATCCGACTGCTTGTTGAATTTTCTCATATCCTGTGCTGAATCCCTGATTTAATCCCAAATCCGGGTTAACTACCCCCTTTATGAGTAGGGATAAGGCAACAGGCAAAACCAAAGAAACCTATAAAATCAGGGGCTAAAGCCCCTACTACGAACTAGGTCAGTACCATTCTTCCTAAGCTGAGCAAACCGCGTCTACCTCGACTTCCACCAGCATCTGGGGATCAACTAACGCCTGAATGCCAACCATGGTATTTGCAGGTGGATGTTCCGCAAAAAACTCATGATGAGCTTTGGCATACTCAGCACTACGGCTAATATCAGTCACATAAAGGCGAGTACGGACTACATCTTGACAATCCGCCCCTAACTCTTGCAGGGCTTGGCGAATTTTTTGCAAACAGTAGCGAGTTTGAGCATAAGCATCTCCGGGGGCAAAAACTCCACCATCGGGTTCAATGGGTGCCGTTCCGGAAACATAAATATGATTGCCCACCCGGATAGCGCGACAATACCCCGTTTTCGCTTCCCAACTCACTCCAGAGAAAGTGCGACGACGTTCCATATTCAGTCTCCTAAACCAATGCGTTGAAAAATCGTTAGCATCACAGGTCCTAAAAGAAAATGATGTCCCAAGCATTCCATCCCGGCTACCCGACCAAATTGTTCGCGTTGCTCTCGACTATAGAAGCGAAGGTTATTAGAAAATAAGGGAATAGAAAGGGTCACTGTTTTTTTTCGACCGATGTAGTCAACCAGGTAAAAACGTCCCCCCTGTCGCAGAACTCGATTCACCTCGGAGAACACCTGTTGAGGTTGAGGGTAATGCAGAAAACTAATTGTATTAAACACCGCATCAAATTGACCCTCAGCAAAGGGTAAAGACTCAGCATTTCCCTGTTTGAAAATAAGTCGCGGTCGATGCTGATTGCGCTGTCGGGCTTGACGCAGCATTTGGGAGGATAAATCAACTCCTGTACCCTGGAGAGTGGGAAACTGGGTGGCAAGGCGATGTAATAATCGACCCGTACCGCAACCGAGATCAAGCACATTCGGATTTTCCGGTAGTTCTACGTACTCCAACAACCGTTGGTGAACGGCTTGGTAGAAGATTGTGGTAAACAGCAGGTCGTAGTTCGGTGCCCACCGATCAAAGAGCTTTTGCTTATGGTGATAAACGTCGCTTGTCACTTGAGTTCAGATAGATTACTCACACTAATTCAACGGTATAGCACAAGTTTAGGTGGGTTTGTGCCGGAAACCGTTCGTCGGGGTTTGTCTGTAAGTTATAGTCTGCTCTATCCATAATAAACCTGCTGCCCTGACGCCTTTTGCCTTTTGCTATAGATGCCAAAAAAGCGTCCCTTCTGGTCTAAACTCCAAGTATGGAATCGGGAGCATCAAATTGTGAAAACGTCCAAGCAACCGTTACCGTGGCAGGTGGGACTGGTTTTAGTCGCTGGTGTCTTGGCAGTTTCCAGTGCTGCCATTTTTATTCGTTTAGCGAATACGGCGGCTGGCTTGAGTGGCGTTGGATTTAGCCTGTTTCTGTCGGCTTCTCGCCTAACCCTGGCATCTTTATTAATAGTACCCGCTTGGCGAAACCTGCGATCGCATCAGCTTAGTCCCGATGCTTTCCATTATGCTGTGGGGGCTGGGATTTGTCTTGCCCTGCATTTTGCCGCCTGGATTACGTCTCTATCCTTCACGTCAATTGCCGCTTCTACGACTCTAGTCACCACCAATCCCATCTGGGTAGCTTTGCTATCTTGGCTATGGTTTAAGGAAAAACCCTCGCGGTTAACCCTACTGGGAATTGGTATTGCCTTTATCGGCGGTGTCCTCATTGCATTAGGTGATCAAGAAACGGTTAACGTGAGTTCTAATCCCGCCTTGGGAAATAGTCTCGCCTTAATTGGTGCTGTAATAGTCAGTTTGTATTTGTTGTTAGGTCGAGAAGCACAGCGGCGTGGTTTGGGAATTGGTAGTTATATAGCCATCGCCTATAGCACTGGCGCACTGGTTTTATTGCCCCTACCCTTAATCTTTGGTGTTGGCTACTTTGGCTATCCGCGTGCCGTTTACCTTTATGTTTTGCTAATGGCGTTATTGCCTCAATTAGTCGGGCATACTAGCTTTAACTGGGCAGTGCGCTGGGTGTCTCCCACCTTGGTTACCCTAGCGATTTTATGGGAACCAGTTGTCTCTAGTTTTTTGGGGTATCTCGTTTTTCAGGAACTCCCCGGACGCTTTGTGCTAATCGGTGCAGCCGTTCTCCTGGCAGGTGTCGCGATCGCGGTTTTTGGCGCTAGGGGAACTCCTGTGGAAAATAGGGAAACTTGAGGACAACAAAACCAGTACGTTTATTCAACTCCAACTTTTTTCAGCGCTGCTTCAGCCGCACGTTTTTCAGCATCTTGTTTACGACGCCCAGTTCCGACACCGTAGACTTTGCCTTTTACGCGCACTACAGCCGTGAATTCCTTGGCATGATCTGGTCCGGATTCATCAATAACAAAATATTCCGGCTTTTCGATAAAATTGGCTAGCGCCCATTGCTGAAATCGACCCTTGGAGTCCACGAGAATACTATTATCTAGAGTTGTTTCAGTGGAACAGAGGTCTCTAATTGCAGAACTCAACAAAGGTTCAATAAAAGTGATAACTGCCTCAATACCTGAATCGAGAAAGTAAGCACCAACAACGGCTTCAAAGGTATCACTGAGCAATGACGAATTTTTGCGTCCTCCTTCTTTTATGGCACCATTACCTAACCTCATTTTTTTAGCTAAATCTAGTTTTTTGGCAAATATTGCTAACTGTTGTTCTTCAACTAATTTAGATCGCAGACGTGTAAGTTGAGATTCGCTCATCTTCATTGCTGGATCATAATTATAGAGAAACGCACCACTAATAAAATTTAGTACAGCATCACCGAGAAACTCTAAACGTTCGTTGTCTTCACCTGCACTAGGGTTTTCGTTAATGTATGAACGGTGGGTGAGGGCACGCTTGAGAAGAGAAGGGTCGCGGAAGGAAGGAAGTTTTGATATTTCATCTAATCTTTCTATGATGTGGGATTCATCAGCAATATTAACTAGACTCTGACTCACCCCACCTTGTTGAGCGAAAATTATGACTTTCTTCCCTTTATTTTTTAAGACATGACCTAGACTGGTAAAGTCACCATCTCCTGATGCGATAATGAAGATATCAGCGGAGGCATTACTATAGGCTTCTTCAATACAATCAACTATTAGTTGGTTGTCTACGCTGTTCTTGGTCAAGGAGGGAACGTTAATTCTTTGAAAACCAATACCACTTAAAAACTTGGCATATTTTTTATTTTCTCGCTGCCAATTGGAATATGCTTTTTGACAAATTACATCACCTTGTTCGTTGGCAAAAGCTTGCAAAAACTCGGCTCTTTCTCGGCTTACTTTAACATTTTGGCAATCCCAATAAAGTGATACTAGAGGAGATGAATTGTTTGTCGTACTGCTTTTTAAATTGTTATTTTTTTTTGCCATAATAATACATTAAATTTGACAAAAATGAACCATTAAACTAACTTGATAGATTAAGAAGTATTTATTTTTAGTTTTTGAGCGTTAAATCATTTAGTAATATGGCTGTTTTCAATAAATTGTGTGTGAACGTAAAATTATTTGAAAAACTTGTCCAACCCAGGCTGCCATTTTACAAAGGCTTGAAACTAGCTATATACTCAAGATACCCCAAAAGCACTTCCTGAATTGGCAGTAAGTTTTTATAATTCTGCATCTCAAGGGGCATTTGCTGGATAGTTTCCATTAAATTATGAGCCATCTGGGGATTATCTTCAAGCACTCGTAAGGGATGTACATAGGTACGCACGGTAAACAGTATGTCACCACTTCCGCTTAACCGTCTTAATGTCTGACGTTCCACTCTCAAAAACAGCTTATCCCCAGCGTTTTGGCAATTTATCGTTGTCTCCCAACCGGGTTTTGCGTTCTCTGGGGGAAAGAATAGTTCGGGAGATTCGACAATACTCCAGTTTAATCGCCAAACCGGATGACTGGATTTGAGGCGATTGAACACACTATCTACAGGATGCGCCAGTTTTTCAGAATATCCTGGAACCGGGGAGTGGATTTGAGTCAGGGGACAGCCCAACTTTTCTCGTAGTCGCCAACGCAAGGGAAAGCAGAGGGAAGCGGCGACTAAACGATACCCTTGACGCGATCGCTCCATCAATAATAAATCCTCCTGTACCAGACGCCCAGCTAAATCCAAAGGTGCTGACTCGAAGTCCGGGATATGCCAAACTTGATGGGTTGCGATCGCGTCAATAATTTGACCATGGCGTCGATAATGGTGGGGAAAGCGTTTCAGTAAATGATCCAGCAGTAAATCTAGAACCTCTTTCTGAATGGCTGCGGTTCCGGGGAGACTGGCAAATACCTCTGAATGTCGAGTCTTGAGCAGAGTATCTTTTTGTAACAAATACTTGACAAACTGGTCGTCGATTTCAATCCAGTCCTGGGGATCAAGGGCTTTGAGACTCATGGTCATCTGCCACTTTCCTTCTGCAAAGGGTAGATATAGGGGTTGGCGGATCATAGGTTGTTTAGAAATGCCTAATGGGTGTAAAGGGCGACCCGAGCAAATTGAACAACGGTTGAGCGCAGTCCCCATCTAAAATCACAAGATTTAGATGGGGTTAGCGAAACATTAATAATTTTGCTATAATACTAACAGGTACGGCGGCATTTATTTGTTCGGCACGACCTACAGGTAGAACCTAGAAAACTTAAGATTATAAGGTTCCAGTAGAGACTATTTGTTACAATAACGCATCTACTGGGTAAAAATCTTAGTGCGTTCATAAGGCTTTTTTAGTCTTAACTCCGATTCAGAAATGGCGAGGAGGAATGCCAAGGCAGAAGTTCCTGGTATTCACCGAGAACAGCGGCTCTTCGTGGTAACAGCAGGGGAGAATCCCTAACTAGATTGCTTGCAATTAGTTAGGGTCTGTTCAATGGACTAGAAGTGTGATACCAAATCCGGGTTAGGCTATCCCCGTTATAACCCAGTCCGCGCAGGCGGACTTTGTTTGTGTAGCAGCGATTTCAATCGCCTCATCAAAAGGGGTTAATAAAGGCGGATTTGGTATGAATTGATGCAAGCGGGTCGCCCCTACAGGTTTCTTATGGTAGTGGATGATGCTTAGGTCACCGATCGCAACTCATCTAAATGTGCCAGTACCTCTGTACTGTGAATCGCTGGTCGAACACCGAGAAATATCTCCCGTAAGATGCCATCGGGATCAATGAGATAAGTATGACGTAGGGAGACAAAGCCCATCCAAGACCCATACGCCTGACTCACTGACCCATCTGTATCTGCCAAAAGGGGAAACTTCAACCCCTCTGAGTCACAAAAATCGGCATGGGAGTCCACATCATCTGCACTCACTCCCAAAATTTGGGCATTTCTCTCTATATATTCAGGCAAATCTTGCTGAAAGCGACGAGCCTCTAAGGTGCAACCTGAGGTGAAATCCTTGGGATAAAAGTACAAAACTACCCATTTCCCCCGGTAATCGGAGAGTGATACCTCCCCATCCCCACTATTGGTCGGTAGCGTAAACTCTGGTGCAGGCTCGTTTAAGGGTGGTTGTTTACCGCCGAGAGCAGAGGCGGCGGGAGTGAGGTTTAACCAAGTCAAGCAAGCCAGACAACTTGCCAAGAGAATGCTCACAAGCGTGCGACGAGAAATCATGATCGATACAGCGTGTTTGTTTTACATAAGTTTACAATCCAAATTTAGATCTTGTCAGATTCTGGGATTGCGCTATCATGTCTAGCAAGGTAATAATCAGTCGGAGGTCAATATCCTTTCGTAAATCACTCTGTAAATCAGTCTGAGAGCCACTGTTTTAACTATTCAAAAGTTTTAGGGGCGTTTGGATGAAGACCATCCGCTCGACTGATCCTATAAATTCTCTAGTTTAATTAGAGTGACTTTGTTTCGATAAACACAAAAATATTACGGATAGATACACAATATTTGATACTTATATCTGGGGATCATTGAAAAATGGAATAAATCTAAAGGAACAATGTATAACCAGCAGAGCTATCATTTGGGTTACCCTCTAATAAACAATATCTAGGTTGTTAATATCCCTAGGTTTGGGTGGCTTTAGTGCTGATTTAAATTAGGAATTACGGCTTGTCTATTTCTCAATAGTCTGCTATGGTATAACTGTTCTGAAATAAAGGACTGTGACCGAATTACTCGCTCTCCTAATAAGTTAAGTAATTATTCAAGGAGAACGCCAGAAGAAGTTTGCAATGCTACAAACCCGCCCAAGCGCGACAAGGTGTGGATTGATTTATCTATCTATCTATTCCCTAATTCAACACCTTAAGTCAAAACCTAAAGAATTGATAAAGATCAATTAAATGTATCCCGACTATAAGGATGGGGAATGATAGTAGATCTGATGGTTTTAACTCTAAAATTGAGTAGAGTGTTAAAATGTGTAAATTGCTACTAATTTAATTGTGAGGTATGGTTCCATAAAAAACAGCCGAATCCTAAAGAAAATATTACCTAAAGGAATTTTTTCGGCTGAGTATCGGTAAACTAAAATACTGAAACCAAGAGTAGGAGGAAATACTTAATGGTTGCAGCTACTGAAACAGCAACATCTCAATCGTCCAAAGAACAAGCTCTGATTCTGTGGTTTGAAGAGGTAGGAATTGTCGATGTTCCCTTGGTGGGTGGTAAAAACGCCTCCCTGGGTGAAATGATCCGACAACTGACGGCTAAGGGCGTCAGAGTTCCCACCGGATTCGCCACGACCGCTTATGCATACCGTTACTTCATTAAGGAAGCAGGTTTAGAAGAAAGGCTACGCGAACTGTTTTCTGACCTCGATGTCGAGGATATGAATAACCTGCGAGTCAGGGGTAAGCAAGCGCGGTCTTTGATTCTCAACACACCATTCCCCGAAGATCTGCGAACCGCGATCGCGGAAGCTTACCTGAAGCTGTGCGAACGGTATGGCGTCACCGCTGAGTTTTGCGATCGGTTTGAGCCGGAATACCAAGAAGAATGCAAGGAGAAAACCCAAGCTGTTGACGTAGCCGTCCGTTCATCCGCTACGGCTGAAGACTTGCCTGATGCCAGTTTTGCAGGTCAGCAAGAAACTTACCTGAACGTCTACGGTGTCTTGGATGTTTTAGACGCCTGTCATCGTTGCTTTGCCTCCATCTTTACTGACCGAGCCATCTCCTATCGCACCCTCAAAGGGTTTGATCACTTTGATGTCGCCCTTTCGGTTGGGGTGCAGAAAATGGTGCGCTCTGACTTAGCCTCATCTGGTGTCATGTTCTCCATTGACACAGAAACAGGCTTCAAGAATGCCGCCCTAGTTACCGCCGCCTACGGTTTGGGCGAAAACGTTGTTCAAGGTGCTGTCAACCCCGACGAATACTTTGTATTCAAACCAACGCTCAAGGAAGGGTATCGCCCGATTCTGGAAAAGCGCTTGGGCAGCAAAGAAATCAAGATGATTTATGACATCGGTGGTTCAAAACTGACCAAGAACGTACCCGTGTCAGAGCCTGAGCAAGTCAAATACGCGATCAACGACGAAGAAATTCTGCAACTGGCTCGCTGGGGTTGTATTATTGAAGACCACTACTCCGAAGTCCGGGGTGTCTACACCCCCATGGACATTGAGTGGGCGAAAGACGGGGAAACGGGTGAGTTGTACATCGTTCAAGCTCGTCCAGAAACCGTCCAATCCCAGAAGTCCAAGAGCGTCCTCAAGAGCTATCAGCTGAAAGGAACCTCCGAGGTGGCGGTCACCGGTCGCGCCGTTGGCGAAATGATTGGTCAGGGCAAAGCCAAAGTGATTCTGGATGTCCACAAGATTGATGAGTTTGAACCCGGTGAAGTCTTAGTCACCAACAAGACTGACCCCGACTGGGAACCGATCATGAAACGGGCATCAGCCATTGTCACCAACCAAGGTGGACGTACCTGCCACGCGGCAATTATTGCTCGTGAAATGGGCATCCCCGCGATTGTCGGTTGTGGTGATGCTACAGGTGTGCTTAAGAGTGGACAAGAGGTCACCGTTTCCTGTTCCGAAGGGGAAGAAGGACGGGTTTACGAAGGGCTTGTACCCTTTGAAGTCCAAGAAACCCAACTGGAAAACCTACCCACAACCCGCACCAAGATTTTGATGAACGTGGGTAACCCAGAAGAAGCCTTTGGTTTGGCGGCGATCCCCTGTGATGGCGTGGGATTAGCCCGCTTAGAGTTCATCATCGCTAATCATATTAAGGCGCACCCCTTGGCACTGCTGAACTTCGACAAGCTCGAAGATGCCACCGTCAAGCGGGAAGTCTACAAAATGACCTACCTCTACGAACGTAAGGCGGACTTCTTCGTAGACAAGTTGGCGCGGGGTGTGGCAATGATTGCAGCGGCATTCTATCCCAACCCAGTTGTGTTACGGATGTCCGACTTCAAGAGTAACGAATATGCCAACCTCCTCGGCGGTCAGCAGTTTGAGCCGAAGGAAGAAAACCCGATGATTGGCTGGCGTGGTGCGTCTCGTTATTACGATGAAAACTATGCCGAAGCTTATGGGTTAGAGTGTCAAGCCATCAAGCGGGTTCGGGATGAAATGGGTTTAACTAATGTGATCCCCATGGTTCCTTTCTGCCGTACCCCCGATGAAGGGCGCAAGGTGTTGGCAGAAATGGAGAAACACGGCTTGAAGCGTGGCGAAAATGGACTCCAAGTCTATGTGATGTGTGAGATTCCCAGCAACGTGATCTTGGCTGACCAGTTCAGTGAAGTGTTTGACGGGTTCTCCATTGGTTCCAATGACCTGACTCAGTTAACCTTGGGTCTAGACCGCGACTCCGGTTTAGTGGCTCACATCTTTGATGAGCGCAATGAAGGGGTTAAGGAAATGGTGCGGATGGTGATTGAGAAGGCGAAGAAGAATGGTCGTAAGATTGGTATCTGCGGTCAAGCGCCCAGTGACTATCCTGAGTTTGCCAAGTTCTTGGTTGAGTTGGGAATTGACTCGATGAGTTTGAACCCTGACTCCGTGATGAAGACACTGTTGATGGTGGCTGAAGTTGAAGCACAACAAGGTTAAGTCTTGAGTGTTTAGCGTCTGCGTCCCTGATGGGGCGTAGACTTGGGAAAGAGCGATCGCATTTCCGGTGGGAGGTGCGATCGCT
>NZ_JBKHHI010000102.1:0-17376 GCF_046539235.1 Coleofasciculus sp. | reverse complement strand
GTTCATTGTTGATGGTTCATTGTTGATGGTTCATTGTTGATGGGTCGTTTGTCGAAAAAAATCGATAGATGACGTAGCTTGCTTCTGTTCGGGAAGCGAGTATGACAAAGAACAAATGACGAATGACAAAGAACAAATGACGAATGACAAAGGACAAATGACGAATGACAAAGGACAACTAACCATCCGAGAACGTTCTTTCTGTTGGGGAGAACGTACCTATCTCATGGGCGTTTTAAATGTGACGCCAGATAGTTTTAGTGATGGGGGGGAGTTTAATACCCCAGCAGCAGCTTTGGCACAAGCTCAACGGCTGGTAGAGGCTGGTGTGGATATTCTCGACATTGGTGGACAATCAACCCGACCGGGGGGCCAGGAGATTTCGGAAGCCGCAGAACTCCAGCGTGTACTCCCTGTGGTCAAGGCGGTACGTTCCTCCCTGTCTGTCCCGATCTCCGTGGATACGACCAGAGCTTCTGTCGCGAAAGCAGCGGTGGCGGTGGGTGCGGATATGGTCAATGATATTTCCGGTGGTACGTTTGACCCGGATATGTTTCCTGTAGTTGCCCAATTGGGTGTGCCAATCATTTTGATGCATATCCGGGGAACTCCCCAAACCATGCAAAAGCTGACCGATTATCATGACCTCATCGGCGAAATATACGAGTTTCTAGAGGGTCAAATTCAGGTGGCTATCAACGCGGGAATTGTGCGATCGCGCCTGATCATTGATCCGGGGATTGGGTTCGCCAAAACCGCTGAGCAAAATATACAACTGCTGCGACAACTTGCTGCTTTTCGTTCCCTCGGTGTGCCTATTTTAGTCGGCGTGTCTCGCAAACGTTTTATCGGTCACATTCTTAACCAACCTGACCCCAAGCAACGAGTCTGGGGAACGGCGACGGCTTGTTGTGCGGCGATTGCAGCAGGATCTGATATTCTCCGGGTTCACGATGTTGCCGAAATGTATGATGTCTGTCGGGTTGCTGATGCCATCTGGCGGTAAGTAGGTGGACACAATTAAAGTTAACGGTTGAGATTAGGGAACAGTAGTAGCATGGCACACCTTAATTAATGAATTAGAATCACGCCGCGAAACTGTAGGGGCGCTTTCTACTTGTGTTCGATTCAATGGTAAAATCTATTCCACAATTTTAGCTGTGCCACGCCAGTCCAGTATGTGTTTCGTCTGATTGTTAATTTTTGTGAATAAATTTAGCGAAACCTTGCAAAAATCGCCCTTAAAACTCATAATTCTAATCTGACGGCGATGTATAGAGCAGCGTCATCCCAGAAATGATCAACCTGGAGTACAGATCGCCTGATCAATTGCTGTCAAGTCATCAAAAGCCGTATTTGAGTTAGCGAAAAAGTACCATCAAACGGTAAAATAAAAATAGTTATTGACCTCTCTACTGGAGTTGGGATGAGCAATTGAAGTTAGGTGGAACAAGTGCGTTAAGTCACAATGATAGAAGACGATATAACGTTCGTCTATCTAGAAAAACCTGAATAAAAAGCCTTTGGATTATCAGGCAAATCAGACCCTTCAATTGCTAGACAAGTCAATTCCCATCGAGTAGCAATAAGAGCCAAAAAGTTTTAGCTCTTATGACTCTAAGCTAAGCGGTTGGCATCGTTCAGCCCAAAGCCAAAAAGCTAACAAAACTGATTGAGGTAGCATTTTGCCTGTACAATCAGAAATGGCAGACGTTGGCATCGTTTGTTTTCATCTATCTTTCTTTGGCAAATTTGTTAAGTTTTCTCTAAGAGACAGGAGTATCGCTAAATGTTCAGTTTTTTAAAATCTAAAAACAAATCGTCAGAAGCTCCGAAAACCAAAAAAAGTAAAGACTACTTTTTGGAACTAGACGATACGGGGGCGGTCAAAGCGGAACCGGAAGCGAAGAAACCGGAACCCGCTAAAGCAACCAAAGTTCCAGAAGCAGAAGTGAAAAAACCAGCAGCGAAAGCGGCTAAATCACCAGAAGCCAAACCGCAAAAAGCTGCACCCCAGGCGACGCCAGCAGCGGCTAGCAATGGCAAAGTCGAGCCTCAACCGGGACTCACCTTTGCACCAAACAACTTACTGCCACTCAAAACCAATAGTGGTCGGCGGCGTCCGGGTCCTTCTATGAATAATTTCCTAGAGATGGCACGTCAGGTGCAGCCTCCTCGCTCATAAGCTATTTCATTTGGCGGTGCAGAATGTAGAGACGTTGCATGCAACGTCTCTACATTAATTATTTTTCAGAAAAACCAGTCCACTGTATAGTTCAAAAGCAGAATCCCAGAGGCTTTCTTGACGGCGAAACAAGTCAATGTGAGCGGGTAAACGAGTCAGCATTTCTCGATAATCAAGAGCCGTTTCAGCAAAATTGGTGAAATCTGACCAAACAGGGGTTTGAGGAAGTTGGCGGTTGAGAAAATCCCGCAGTTTATTCCAGTTGATTCGATTAGTTGTCTGGCTTAGGGAAGATGGGGATTTTCCCTGAGTTGGGTGATTTTTTGGCTGGGGGGATAGTTCAATTCCTTGCTGAAATTGATAATCGCGATCGCATAAACGCAGGATAGTTTTTCTTGTCGGTAAATGCAAGTCGCAAAACTGGGCATAGTCTTGGGTTTGAGTCTTACGCTGTAATTTACCACGAGCGTCAACATCCACCACTTGTTCAAAAATAGGTAAGCGTCCCTCCACCAGTTGACTCACTTGGGACCATTGGAAGGGGAGGGAACCCAGTTGACCTTGATCATCTTCGCAGACAACGGTAGCTTCCTGAGAACTGACTTGGGAAAAATAATCAACCCTAAACACGTTGAGGGATTGAATCTCCGCCAAAATTGCCCAAAAACAGGGAACTGAACCCTGCTTGAGGGATGACGCATAAAATTTTAATTCGCCAATGGGTCCAACTCGATACAACCGCCATCCCCTTGTCGGGAGTTGTAGGCGGGCGGTATAGGGATCAATTTGCATAATCTTCGCCAAGGTTTGGGCGGCGGTGGGTTTGGCTTCGGGTTCAATGGGTTCGAGGACTAAAATACCAAATTGAGTATTTTCGGGGTCAGCCGTGGCTTGGGCTAAGGCTTGGCGGCGTTTTTCCTGTTCCATAGCTTCTAAACGCCCCAATCCCTGACGCGCTTGGGTCATGACTTTAGGATGCGTTGTATTTTTAAGTAACTTGCGGTAAGCCGTTTCTGCGGCGTCTAGCTTACCTGTGGCTTCGTGTAAACGTCCGATATAGAGTCGCACCCACGGGTTATTGGGGTCTTCCTGGGCTAACTGTTTGAGTAACCTAGCCGCTGTGCGGTAGTCTTTTTGTTTAAAGGCATTAGTAACTTGGTCAAGCATAATTTTGTCTTATGTCATTCGTCATTTGTCTTATGTCATTCGTCATACTCGCTATCGCGAGAAGCAAGCTACGTCTTATGTCAAAAATTATCGCTTTGGTGTCTCTAAACTAGCAGCAATTAACGAAAGAGCCACAAGCGGGGCGGTAACAGCGCGTAAAATTCGGTGTCCTAGGGAAACAGGTTGAAATCCAGCCGCGATCGCTTGTTCAATTTCTGCAGGAGTCCAGCCGCCTTCGGGTCCTGTTGCAATGGCGATAATAGAGCGTTTTGACCCTTCGCTGCGTTCATCTGGAACCGGGTTTTGAATGTAGGGGCGGGTTTCACTATTATCGTTTGTTGTCACCCTAATGGTGCTAAACCCGCCCTCATCTCCCTTATCTTGCCCATCTCCGGGATCAATAACCTCTAACTTAGGTAAGCAATTTAACAGATGAGGAAGGTTACCCCGTGCGACACAAATATAGCGGTGGGTGGTGGAGTTAATGGCTTGTTCAATGGCTGAGGTAAAGTCCAGGGGATCAATAATTTTGGGTACAATCTGACGTTCCGATTGTTCAGCGGCTTCTTGGGCGATACGTCGCCAGCGTTCCAGTTTGCGGGGACTGGGATTGAGAATTGTGCGATCGCTCTTAATTGGTATGATACTGGTGACACCGAGTTCGGTTGCCGCGGAGATAATATCCTCAAATCCACTCCCCTTGGGCATCGCAGCGATTAGGGTAATTGCACAAGATAATTCGGTTTGGATGGGGATCGATTCAATAATTGTTGCTTGGGTTAGGTTAGCTATTAACTCACTCAACCACCAGTTTCCCTCTCCATCCATGGCAATAAAGCGATCGCCTTCAGTCAGTCGCAAGACTCGCACCAGGTAATGCTGTTGGCTTTCGGTGAGGAGAATCTGTTGGTTTTGTCGTTGCGTGGGTGAGATGACTAACCGTTGCAGGTTCATAGTTGATTGTTGATGGTTCATTGTTCATAGTAGATGTAGCCAAAGAAACAGGAACCATGAAATTTTTATTGGGTTGTGCAGTTTGGGCGTATAAGGGTTGGATTGGTGAGTTTTATCCACCGAAGAGTCCAGCAGGGGAATTGTTGCATCTGTATAGTCAGCGGTTGAGAACAGTTGAAGGGAATACCACATTTTACGCGATTCCCAGTTCAGAAACGATCGCGCAGTGGAAATCCCAGATGTCACCGGGTTTTCAGTTTTGTCCCAAATTGCCGCGATCGCTCACTCATAATGGATTATTGAAACCCTCAATTTCAGAGGCGTTGGCGTTTTTGCAGACGATGCGAGGGTTAGGAGAACATTTAGGTCCAGTGTTTATCCAACTTCCCCCCAGCTATGAACCCGCATTCCTAGAGGATTTAGCCGCCTTTCTCGAAGCATGGCAGAAAACGGAGGCTGCGATCGCGGTAGAAGTACGTCATCCTGATTGGTTTGAATCCCCCCACGCCAGTCATCTGAATGAACTGTTAATCCAATTAGGAGTAGGGCGAGTATTATTGGATAGCCGACCGGCTTACAGTCACTCAAATCTTTATAAAACGCCATTAGATGTTCGCAAGCCAAGACTCCCTGTGCAACCTGTGGTGACAGCAGAATTTAGTTTCGTGCGGTTTATTAGTCATCCTGATCAAGAAGTGAATCAGCCATTTTTGGAAGCATGGGTGAAATGGGTAGAGCAGGAGTTAAAGTTAGGGCGACAGATTTATTTTTTCGTTCACTGTCCCATTGAAGACTACTCTCCAGCTAATGCGCGACAGTTTCAGCAATTATTAGAAGAAAATAATGTACTTATTCCTCCGTTACCGTGGAATCAGATTGATCACTCACCCATACAATTAAGTTTGTTTTGACAGGACAGGAATGGATATATAAATAAGGCAAAATTACCCGCTGAAACCATGTCACCTTGAATCCCTGTGTAGGGGCGACCCGCTTGCACAAATCAACAACTGTATCTACTCAATGTGATCGGGTCGCCCTTGACTAAGGTTGATATTACAGTGCTTTTCATGTTTATGGAATACACAATTGTATTCACTTGCTTTGCGGCTCAAGCCTTGTCTGTAGTCCACTAACTTGAAAACCGCTTGAAAATGCTTTACTGATTTGGGTTTCCTTGCGTCAACCCAACCTACAACCTATTTTAGTTTCGCTCTCATAAGCCAGGTTAGAACATAACTTGGTATGAGAGACTCCCTGGCTATCAAGCTTCAATGACAACTCGTAAATTGCCGCGTTTCCGGACAACTCGACAGGCGGTTGCTCCACTAGAGCGCTCAAATTCTAAATCTAATACCGTCTGCCCAATTTTTAGGTTTTGCAGTGACAAATACTGCACGGATTCCGGTAGAGTAGGATGAACAATTCGCAGACAATTTCTGGGCGTATCGGGTACTAAATTAACCATCACCTGGAGGAGTTGGAAAATCGTTCCCGTTGCCCAGGCTTGCGGCGAACAAGCCACAGGATATCGCACGGGTGTGCTATTGGGGGTGCGTTCATAGCCACAGAATAGTTCCGGTGGACGATAATAGGGTTGTTGGGTGGTCATGTCGATAATACCTTGAGCCACTTCCAACGCCTGATCCACCAATCCGAGCGATCGCAATCCGGCAATAATCATCCCATTATCGTGATGCCATACTGATCCGAGGTGATAGCCCATGGGATTATACGCGGGAGATAAGCTACTTAAGGTGCGAATTCCCCAGCCACTAAACATATCCGGCGCTTGCAATCGTTCGGCGACATTGTGTGCCTTGTCTTTTGATAAAATATCCAGTCCTAGACAATGCCCCGGATTAGAGGTGATACTGTCCACAGGCTTGCCCTCACCATCCAACGCCAAGGCACAATAACCGCGATCGGGCAGCCAAAAGTCACGATTGAAGCGGGTTTTCAGGGCTTGAGCTTCCTCATGCCAACGCTCTGCCAAATCTAACTGCTTTTTGGTACGCGCAAGCTGGCTTAAGCGCATCTTCGCCGCGTAAACATACCCTTGCACTTCTGCCAGCGTAATCGCCCCTTGGGCTAACTTCCCTTTGGCATCAACGATACAGTCTCCTGAGTCTTTCCATCCCTGATTCCGGAGTCCCCCCTTCGACTTGCATTCATAGCTTATATATCCCGTCTGCTGACAACGGCGATCAATCCAATCCATCGCTGCTAACGCATTATCCCATAACCGATCCAAAAGATCCTGATCATAGGTCCAGGCATAATAATCAGCATAGAGCATCAACCACAGGGGTGTGGCATCGACCGTACCATAATAAGGTGTATGGGGGAGTTCGCCACAACGAGCCATTTCGCCCAGACGCAACTCGTGGAGAATCTTACCCGGTTCTTCTTCCCGCCACTCGTCCTCAACTTTACCCTGATACTCCGCCAGGGTAATCAGCGTTTGACGCGCAATCCCCGGATCGAGGATCAGCGTTTGGGTTGCAGCAATCAGGGAATCCCGTCCAAATAACGTGGAAAACCAGGGAATCCCCGCACAGAGAATTTTACCCTTGCCAAAGGTTTGACCTAAAAGATAGATATCCTGTTCAGCACGTTCTATGATCTGATTTAAGGCTCGATTATCCGTGCGAATCCGAGTCACCCCCTCTCGCCAATCCCTTTCCTCCATCGCCTCAGCCGCGATCGCTTGTTTGAGAGTTGTTGGCGCATTTACCACAGAAGCCGGACAATTGTCAACAAAGGGCTGTACCCTATACCCCAATTGCTGGGTTTCATGAGAACCCAATTTCAACCGCCAAATGGCAGTATATCCCCTAAATTCATCCGGCTGACGGTGATCAAACTGAATTCGAGACTCCATCAACACCTGATCCAATCCCTGATAGGCTAAGGTAAGTTCGCCCGTTTCTTGAACCAAGGACTGCACATCTGGGTTCAAGGCATTGTCCCCTTGAGGAATAACCTGTCGCATAAGTTTGCCTATCTGCTGACGCACATAACCGCGAATTTGGAATAAATCGGCAAAATCGGCATCAAAACTTAAACTGAGTTCAAACTCAACGGGTTGGGTGCTGTAATTGGTAATTGTCAGGTCTTCAAACAATCCACCTTGTAATACAATATCCCGTTGCATGCCAATTGTTTCCCCTGGGATACGCCCCTCAACATAAGGATTAGCACAGAGAACCGAAAGGGCAAACCCTCGTCCGGCGGTACTGCTGAGTAAAATGGGTGAGAGTCCCTCAATCTGTAATTCTAGGCGACTAAGAAACCGACTATCTTGACAAAAGAACCCTAAGCTTTTGTCAGATTCATCATCCAGACAGCCAGCAATATTACCCAGGGGATCAGTAATCAAAAACAGGTCATCATCTTTCAGTGTCAGTGTCGATTGGAGTCGCTTTGTCGTCGTGCATTGCCACTCTGGAATTGGCACTTGTTCAGCCGGCGCAAAGGTTCTACCGTTGAGTTCCAGGATATTTAGATCCATTCCAGTTTTTTCTCTACCTTAAGATACTTGCATTAATTCCGCTTCGACATCAACAGTTGATTGACTCAATCCCTCTGCCGGAACAGACAAGATGCAGGGGTTCTGCACATCTGGCACAATTGTACTAATCAAACCCGCTAATCGGCGACGGTAGATATCGCTCAGATGCGCCGCCACCAAGTTCCAACTCAATGCCGAGGTTGTCACATCCGTTGTCTGCCGTTTCAGGCGTTGCGCCAACAAATCATCCACTAAGACTGGATGAATCGCCTCAGCGAATGCGGCTGCATCCCCTGGAGGGACTAACAAACCCGTTTCCCCTGGTATAATGGTAAATCGTAATCCGTCCACATCTGAGGCGACAATAGGTATCTTATAGGCCAGTGCAGCCAGTGCAGCTGAACCAAACGGTTCATATCGACTGGGAATAACGCAGACATCGGCGGCGGTATAGTAGAGCCAGTGCTGATCTGAGCAGACAGATTCAATCAGAAGAACCTGTTGCTCTAACTCAAGTTGATGAATCCATTGCTTAACTCGTTCCCTAGCCAGGGGATTGGAATCAGGAGTGACAATCAAGCAACGCCATGATTTGATCCCATCGGCTGATGTGCGATCGCGGTATTTTTTCAACGCGGCTATCAGCGTATCAATCCCTTTACTGGTATCCAGCTTACCCACATACAGCACTAACCGTTCATTGGCATCGAACCCCAATTTCCCTTTCGCCTCTGACTTGGATAGCTTGGGGGAAGGTTGGGCGCGATCGCACCAATCTGGGTACATAAGAATCACTTGATCGGCTTCTGGTGTGCTCCGATTCTTGCTCATTCCCTGATTTTGCTCCACTGCACCGATTATACTGCTTTGCTGCTTATCCGTTAACCAATTGGTGTGGATTAATTGAATTGTTGTCGATTCCTTCAATTTTAACCCCACTTGAGCCGATAGCCAATCCTGGGTATGAATCAGAGCATACTGGGTTCCTTCTTTAGCTTGAAATGCCTGAAATGCTTTAACCCATTGCCGCAAGTATTGAGAGGATTGTTCGCCACTGAGAGGCTTTTTCCCATCAACTACCAAGCGGATGGTGCGACAGTGAGGCGACGTCCATTCAATCATCGGTTGATCGGGATGAGTTTGTGGGGTAAACCAATCGATTTGCCATCCCAGTTTGGCTAGCGCTTGACTTAGCTGATTAATCTGAGTTAGGCGTTGATTTAGCCTACCTTGACCGGGCTGATTTCCACTATCTTGACCGATGGAAAGTAGCGCCAGGGGTTGTCTATGAACGGTTTGGTTCATGATTCACCTCATTCCATTTTATTTAATGTCTTATGTCGGGTACAGCCGGTTTAACCTAGTCTTGGCAACCTTCTGCCTTCTACCGTCTGCTCAACTTAACTGGCTAGAAGTGTGGGGACATGCAAATGACCATTGCGAGCAAACCGTTCTGCCAAAACTTGGTTATAGACGGCTTCATATCCATCAACCATACGTTTCACCGCGAAGTTGGTTTCAACATGTTCTCGACAAGCTTGTCGATTCAGTTGGGGGATTTTCGCGATCGCATCCACACAGTCATCGACGGTATTACAGAGGAACCCTGTCTTGCCATGAACAATAACTTCTGGGGCTGATCCCAACCCCATAGCAATAACAGGAGTCCCCGATGCCATTGATTCAATCATCACCAGTCCAAAGGGTTCACGCCAAGTAATTGGGAATAGCGTCGCCACAGCACCTCCCATCAATTCATTTTTCTGTTCGTGATTGGCTTCACCCAAAAACTCAATTTGTTTACCATCAATTAAAGGTTCCACTTCCGCCTCAAAAAAGGCTCGATCTTTGGCATCAACCTTACCTGCCATTTTCAAATGCCATCCGGAACGCTTGGCAATTTCAATGGCTAACCTTGGTCCTTTTTCCGGGGACATCCGCCCAACAAACGCCAGATAGGGCGGCTGTTTTGGCTGGGTGTGAAATTTAAACTGATCGGGTGCGATCGCGTTATATACCGTTGCTACATAATTCAGTCCCAATTCCGGGCGCTGCTGAGAGTTGGAAATGCTGACAAAATTTTGTTGACGATGCTGGGTAAAAATCTGTTCAACTAATGGCGAAAGCGTACCATGAATTGTATGCACAACTGGCGTTTTTGTCAAGGTGGCATAAGCAAGCGCCGGGTAATCTACATGAGCATGAATCACATCGAATTCATTGGCTCGTTCAAATATTTTGCTCAACTGCATCTGTTCATAAACAGCATAGTCTTGATGGGTTACGTCAAGAGAACGCAGCGCTTTTTCACATCCCGGTTCCAGTTTTGCCACTGTCTGTGAATCACCGGATGCAAACAAGGTTACCTCATGACCCCGACGCACGAGTTCATCGGTGAGTAAACTCACCACTAATTCTGTACCACCATAAGCTGGGGGAGGTACAGGCTCCCACAACGGTGCAATTTGAGCAATCCGCATTTTTAAACCTCCCATTTAGAATGAGATGGAATCAAGAAAGGTTGGTAAATTAGGGTTAAATAACGTGGCGCTGGTCACTTCAACAAGCGTGATGTTTGGACTCGCCGCCCTGTTTGTTAAGGTCTGTGTAGAACCTTATTCCAAAATTTACTCAGGGTGAGCTAGTCTTGCCAATTCGTGAACTCTACCCCTGATTGGTAGGGAAAACCGTATAGCCGTTTTGTTCATTGTTGATTGTTCATATCAAGTCCGGTAGCCTGTTGCTTCTGGGAGAGGGGGTAAAACGATATTAGCCTCATAGGCCCTTTTGCTGACCTGCGCCCTTTTGCCGGAGAATCTATTCCACCAATTTATTCGGGCACGATAGTATCGTGCTCCTACAAATGATGATTGAGATGACAAAAATTTTGGCTTTGGTCTTAGGGATGTGCCCAGGGTTTGCGATCGCTTGTTCTCATCCATCCCGATCTGGAGAGGCAATGGCAAATCCATTAAACCCCGCTCACCGAGGTGGCGATCGCTAGGACAGGGCGACCCGACCTGACTAAATGGAGTGGTGCGGTTCATTAAACCAAGCGGGTCGCCCCTACAGGAAGGATCGAGTTTTAACTTTGGGTCTTAGGAATGCGCCTAGGGTTTGCGATCGCCTCACCTTATTATCCCCATCTGGAGACGTGATTGCACTACCCTACCAACCCCAAGCCCTACTCGATAAAGAAAACTTTTCCGATTGACGTTTATGTTTTAATATTTTAAAGCGAAGCAGATTGAGGACGGGCAGAAAATGTCGCGGGTAAATCCTGACTTGCTCTGGGTTTGAGGGTGTAGTATGATAGTTACGTAATACTGTATTGGGTTATTCTTGTAGCTAATTTTTACCTAATAACGCTTACACAGTTTGATATTGCGTTATTTGTTTCTCCCTAGCGTCGGAAAAAATTAAATACTACAACTATATTGCACAACCCAATTTCATCGACTCGAAAAGAGGCATATTTGACAAAAAAGCCAGTTAATGCATATCTTGTCATCTCAAAAACTGACAACTGGTGGAATCTGGATGCAACTATCCAGCCGTTAGGAGATGTGCGATCGCACGTCTGCGGACATAATTAAGGCTGGCTGCACAATTGATCTAGGACAATATATAGGCAATTTTCAATCTGGATGACTATGATACTTACAACAGAACAACAGCTTGCCGCCAAGGGCGCACGTCATTAAGTTAAGGGCGGGTTTTGTTGTTCAGTTATCGTTAAGCCACCTAATTGAGTCCCATTACCCGCCCCGACGAATGGATATTGGCGGAATCTGGGATAATTAATCGGCGCGATCGCATTTGATGATCCGGTGGAATGAAAAGGCGCGATCACATATTAAACAAAGGGCGGGTTTTGTTGTTCAGTTATCGTTAAGCCACCTAATTGAGTCTCATTACCCGCCCCTACAAATGGATATTGGCGGAATCTGGGATAATTAATTAAGTGCGATCGCATTTGATGATCGGGTGGAATGAAAAGGCGCGATCACATATTGAACAAAGGGTACACGTCATTAAACAAAGGGCGCACGTCATCCGTGTTAGTCAACTTAAAACTTTGTATAACTAGCGCTCAAAGTTTAGATCCCCCTAAATCCCCCTTAAAAAGGGGGACTTTGATTAGATACAACCCCTGTTGATGCTAAATCCCTTGATGTTATGGGATTTATCGCCGATGAGGATCAAGTGCGATCGCATTTGATGATCCGGTGGAATCAGAAGGCGCGATCGCATTTGATGATCCGGTGGAATCAGAAGGCGCGATCGCATTTGATGATCCGGTGGAATCAGAAGGCGCGATCGCACATTAAACAAAGGGCGCACGTCATTTAACAAAGGGCGGGTTTTGTTGTTCAGTTATCGTTAAGCCACCTAATTGAGTCTCATTACCCGCCCCTACAAATGGATATTGGCGGAATCTGGGATAATTAATTAAGTGCGATCGCATTTGATGATCGGGTGAATGAAAAGGCGCGATCGCATTTGATGATCCAGTGGAATGAAAAGGCGCGATCGCATTTGATGATCCAGTGGAAGGAAAAGGCGCGATCGCACCGTAGTTCGTAGTAAGGGCTTTAGCCCTATAACTCTGACAACAGGAGCCCCTGCCTGCCGTGGTTGTCTAATCTTATCTATATTTATCTGGAGAGGCGATCGCAGAACAACTCCACCAACCCCGATACTGAATTTGTCCCGGCGCTGTCTTCACTCTCAGCCCAGCTATGTCCTGATCAAGCCCTGCTAGATAACGAAAACTTTTAGTAGTGACGTTTACGTTTTAATATTCTAAAGATAATCGGATTTCGGGCAGGTAGAAAACGCCACAGGCAAATCCTGATTTGACCTGGGTTTGAGAGTGTAGTATGATATTATTTCAATGCTGTATTGGGTATTTTTTATAGCTAATTTTAAGCAAGAATCGCTTAAACCCCTTGCTCATGCGTTTTTTCATTCTCCCTAGCGTCGGAAAAAATGAAATAATACAAGCATGTTTCATTTCCCAGTTTGCTGGACTCGAAACCCGGTGGAGTTGACAAAAAAGCAGTTTAATGCATCTAATTTCCCATCCCAAAAGGACGAGTAATCCTGGAGTAAGTCGCGACGATTCTAATCCTCAAGGGTTTCGATGGTAACGGTTAATCCTTGCTCCTGAAGCAAATTAAGAATTTGTTGGGCATTCTCGCGACTACTAAATAATCCCACTTGCATCATTAACTGCCCATTGTAAGATGTACGAAACGCCCCAGGAATCAGCGATCGCACTAAGGTTTGCTGATCGTCAGTTGCGGCGGCGACTAATACCCGATAACGCCCTTCCGGTAAGGTTTCTGGGGGCGGTTCCTGGGGGATGGCGGATGGATTGTTGCTACTGAGTACAGGAATAGAATCCCGGCTGGGGAACTCTTGTGGATTAACTGTAACCTCTCCCATCTCGGTGTCAGGTGCAGAGGCGGCTGGTGTGGATGTATCAGGTATCACCGTCTCGGTTGGTGAGGGAACGGAAAGATCGATGATCCGGGGAACGGCTGCGGCTGGTGTCGCTGGGTTAGTTGAGTTCTGCTGAGACTGGAGACTGGAGGGAACCGGAAAAGAAGCGGCGGAAATGGGAGAGGTTGAGGAGGATTCGCCGATCTGATCTCTAGCTGCTGGTTGAGTCTCAGTTGATTCTGAGGAATTCGCCACCGATAGGGAGATAGTTGTCCAATCTGAGGAAAACCTGGTGGGAAGTGTTTCTAACTGGGAGATAGTCGTCTCCGGTTCAATGATGGGGGAAACACTTTCGGGAGTCGGGGAAGGATTCGCGGTAGTTTCAACGGGTTCAGATACCGATTCGGTTTCAGGAATACTCGTAGTCGTGGGGGATTCAACTGAGGTTGAAGGACTGTTGCGATCTGCGCTTACGAGCGGTGCTTCGCGATCGCGACTTAATTCCAAAGTAGCGTTTTCCCGGTCAATAAACACATTTTCCCGCACATCTGCCTGTAATGTACCCGCCACCAGAATACCGTCGCCACCATTGTTATAAAAGTAATTGCTGCGAATGGTTGGCGCACTATTTCCCTTAACCACAATTCCGGCGCTGGTATTTTCTGTAAATGTATTATCCACAACTACTGGCGAACTGGATTCAATCCATAACCCATAGCCTTGAGGATTCGGATTAGTAATCGTCACACCCGTTACCGTGGCGGGGTTTGCTGCTAGAATGGTAATATTCTGCTGGGCGGCGGTGGGACTTTCAAACATGCCACCCCCTTGAATGATAATATTCTCCCCTCTGGTGCGGGGATTCCCTTGCAACGTGACGCCATCGGGCAAAATTAAAGGAAAGGTTTCACCGGTTTGGGAACTATAGATACCAGGCGCTAAAACAATCACCGTATTCGGTTGCGCGACTTGTAAGGCTTTGGCAATGGTTTTGAAGGGGGAATCCAAATTACCATTACCATTAATATCATCCCCAGTTATGGGGTTGACCAACAACACTGGAGTGTCTTGCTGATTTTGGGCAACAAGGTGCTGAGGATTCGGTGTTAACTGGGCTACAGCTTCCAGAGAAGTCAGGGTGATGCAGCTAAGAGAAACCACAGCGATCGCGCCTATCCTCAACCGGATTGGGCGTAGGTGGTGGAACCATTGAATTAGGTAAGGCTTAACCATCTCCTGCGGTATGAATCTGAAGCTATGTTTTGAGTGTACTGTACTCAGTTGCTGCTCCGAGTCCTAGAATAACGAATCGGCAACCGTTCGACAATTATTAAAATTTTCCACAGTTATGAATCACTCCAGATTCAGTCAACCCTTAAAGCCATCATCCTGTTAGGATAAGATAATCATGTGGAGCAGTTCGCGATGAGCGGGTACAACGGTTGGATAGGGCAAGAACCAGCAGTTTGCCGGATTTTAGATGCGAATTTAGACCGAGCCAGAGAAGGCTTACGGATTATCGAAGAGTGGTGTCGCTTTGGTCTAAATAGCGTCCAGATGGCGAGTGAATGCAAACAGATGCGCCAAGAACTTGCCCGTTGGCATAGTCGAGAGATTCGCGCCGAACGAGATACGCCCGGTGATTTAGGGACGGAACTCTCTCATCCCCAGGAAGAACACCGCGCCAATATCCAACAGGTTTTGCAAGCTAATCTGTGTCGGGTTCAGGAAGCCTTACGGGTACTAGAGGAATATGGTAAGCTGTATAGTCCCAGTATGGGAGCTGCTTGTAAGCAAATGCGCTATCGGGTCTATACCCTAGAAAGTCAGTTGCTCATCTACCACCGCTATCAACGGCTGAAGCGATCGCAGCTTTATTTAGTCACCTCACCCTCAGACCAACTTTTACCCACGGTAGAAGCAGCACTCCAAGGAGGACTGACATTAGTTCAATATCGAGACAAAAATGCTGACGATTTAGTCAGACTCGCTCAAGCCCAGAAACTGCGCCAAATGTGCCACCATTACGGGGCATTATTTATTATGAACGATCGCGTGGATTTAGCGTTAGCAATTGATGCCGATGGCGTTCATTTAGGACAGCAGGATTTGCCAATCGCTGTCGCCCGAAAACTCCTGGGACATGATCGAATTATTGGTCGCTCTACCACAAATCCCGACGAAATGCAACGGGCAATTGCAGAAGGCGTCGATTATATTGGCGTTGGACCGATCTATGAAACCCCCACTAAAGTAGGCAAAACAGCGGCGGGGTTAGACTATGTGCAGTATGCAGCGCAACAAGCCTCAGTTCCCTGGTTTGCGATCGGTGGCATTGATCCGAATAATATTCATGAGGTCTTAGGGGCGGGAGCGAAACGAGTGGCGATCGTGCGTGCAATCATGCAAGCGGAACAACCGACATTAGTGACTCAATATTTTCTCTCTCAACTGACCAAAGAACAACATCTGCGTCGTATTGAAGCTGGTACTCCTCAATCATGACCAACAGTAGCAATCAAATTACTCTACAAGTGAATGGTGAATCCCGTACCTGTGCGGCTGACACCAAATTGCCTCAACTTTTGGAACAGCTTGACCTAAATCCTCGCTTAGTAGCGGTTGAGTACAATGGCGAGATTCTTCACCGCCAGTTTTGGTCAGATACTCAGATGAAGGATGGGGATCACTTAGAAGTGGTGACGATTGTTGGTGGTGGGTAGGAGAGCAGGGGGAGATGGGGGTGTAGAGACGTAGCATGCTACGTCTCTACACTATCCTGTTCCCTGTTCCCTGTTCCACGTTCCCTGGCAAATGACCAATCGGTAATCTCCACTCTTGGGATGTTTCAGCTCATGAAAGAGAGCGATACAGTGGAAGAGTAGTCAGTAATCCCACTCAGCTTGAGGTGAGTTGTTTCCCTTGGTTCAGACTGATGAGGGTAAAAATCGTTCATAGCTGATGTCAGCCGTTGGAAACTCACCTGAGTTGGAATAATCCTAATTAACGTATGCGTAACCATCTTTTTTCCAAGATCAAACCCTTTTTAAAGTCTCTGCTTGTTGTTGGTCTCATTTTTACCTTAGTCCTGGGAAATGCCAGTGACGCTTTAGCCGCTCGTAGTGGTGGGAGAATTGGAGGCGGTTCCTTCCGCGCTCCCAGTCGTACCTATTCTCGCCCTGGTGGGGGGTATCGCGCTCCCGGTGGCGGCTATGGATATGGTGGGAGAGGAATTGGCTTTCCCTTCCTCTTACCCTTCTTCGGCTTCGGTGGCGTGGGGAGTCTGTTCGGAATTCTGATCTTCTTTGCGATCGCGAATTTCTTGGTGCAGTCTTTCCGTCGTTTGGGTGAAGGGGGCGGAAATGATGTCCCTAGCACGATCAATCCCAAGGTTTCTGTGGGACGCTTGCAAGTGGGTTTACTTGCCAGTGCGCGTGAGCTTCAGTATGAACTTGACGAGTTAGCTCAACAAGCGAATACCGATTCACCTCAAGGACGAGCGCAAGTGCTGCAAGAGTCTACCTTAGCCTTACTCCGTCATCCAGAATATTGGGTGTATGGTGCAGCCCAATCCCAGCAGATTAATTTAGACGCCGCCGAAGCCCGGTTTAATCAGCTCTCTCTTGCTGAACGTAGTAAATTTGCCGAAGAAACCCTATCTAATTATGAAGGTCAACTGCGCCAAGGGACTGGCAAAGCGGCTGAAGGAGATGGAGCCTTGATTGAATCTCAAGATCCGGGTGAATACATTATCGTCACCCTTTTAGTTGGTGTGCAAGGGAAGCTGGAATTACCCAATATCAATAGTTCCGATGACTTGCGTCAAGCTTTGCGTCAGATGGGTGGTGTGTCAAGCGATCGCTTATTGGCAATTGAAGTCCTCTGGACACCTCAAGCCGAAGGCGATACGTTAACCTCAGATGATGTATTAGCGGAATATCCCGATCTGAAACTGGTTTAACTTATATCTTGCACCTTGTCTCGCTCCTAAGACAATAGTGAGCGAGACGCTCCTGATTTTGTCGGGTGTCCAAAAAAGCCACCGGATTTTCAACCGCGATCGCACGCCAAAGATGTAGGGGCGGGTTTAGGGAATCTGTAGGGGCGG
>NZ_JBKHHI010000101.1:0-17600 GCF_046539235.1 Coleofasciculus sp. | reverse complement strand
TATCCCTCCCCATCTTGCTAACGCTGAAGATGGGGACTCCCGCGAATACGTTGAAGCCGAGTATCAAATTGTTCTGAAACAGGCTGAAGAAAATCGACAGTATTGGCAGGAGCACAATCGTGAGCATGCTGCTCGTGTTGCCACAATGCCGCCAAAACCAGGGCGAGAAACTCTTTGGGTAAAACTCCAACAGCAGAAAGCTAGACATCAACTAGAAGCATGATTTTTCTAATTGATCACAATTTAGGGGGACATGCAGAAATCCTATTAGGTAATATTGCCAGTCAAGGCTGGGTTGACCGTATCCTTGAGATTTTACTTGATATCGAAAACTGGATGGGAGTAGGTCGCCTATTTATTCCGTGATTTAGCTGAATCGACAAGAAGTAAATAGTCAGATGGATAGGGAAAATACTTGGTTATTTTGATAGTATACCTGACATAAACAAATGACATTACCCCTTAACTGAACCTGCCAAAATTCCCCGGACAAAATACCGTTGTAGGGCAAAAAACACAATCAGGGGTACAATCATGGTAACAAAAGCCCCAGCTGTCAACAAATGCCAAGCTTCACCGCGAGAACCCACCAACGTGGTTAAGCGCATAGTTAAGGGGGCGACATCCGGTGTTCCTCCCAGATAGACTAAGGCGACTAATAAATCATTCCATACCCATAAAAATTGAAACACGGCAAAGGATGCGATCGCGGGTAGGGAAAGGGGTACAATTAAGCGTGTAAATGTGGTCAAATGCGACGCCCCATCTACCGCCGCCGCTTCGATTAAATCTTTGGGTAGGGAACCGATATAATTCCGGAGTAAATAAATCCCTAAGGGCATACCATATCCCGTATGGGCTAACCACACCCCTAAAAACGAACCCGATAATCCCAAATGATTATAGGATCGCAATACCGGAATTAGCGTCATCTGTAAGGGAACAACCAGCAACGCCACGACTAAAATAAATAACACCTGACGCCCTGGAAACTGCATCCAAGAAAATGCATAAGCCGCAAACGTGGCAATCGCAATGGGAATAACTGTGGCGGGAATGGCAATAGTAAAGCTATTCAGAAATGCTTGTCCCATTCCTTCCGCCGTCAAAACATCGATATAATTCCCTAACTGATATTGGGTGAAATCAAAGGGATGTTGAAACACCATCCACCAGCCACTCTCTAACAAATCATCCTTTGGGCGTAGGGAACTAATCAATAAGCCAACGGTGGGTAAAGTCCAAATTAAGGAAATGACGATTAAACTCAGGTGAACCGGAAGGCTATTGAAGGCATTTTGCAACTGATGAGACAGATGTTTGTTTGAAATCGGTTTATGGTAACGTATAGACTTCATCGACTTGCCTCTTGTTGACGAAAGCGGCGGATATTCACGACCATGATTGGTACAATTGCCAATAATAAGATAACCGCGATCGCACTCCCCCTGCCATAGTCGCGATAGTTAAACATTTCCTTAATCATCCGCGAAGCAATCACTTCGGTGCCTTGATTCCCCGCCGTCATCACAAAGACAATATCAAACACCTTAAGCACCATGATCACCACCGTTGTTGTCACCACCGCTAAGGTGGAACGAATCATCGGGATGGTAATCCGCCAGAAAATTTGTACCTCACTCGCGCCATCCATCCGGGCGGCTTCGATAATATCTTTGGGAATCCCTTTAACCGCAGCGGAAAGCAAAACCAGACAGAAACCCGTTTGCAACCAAATCATAATCGCAATTAGGGCAAAATTGTTAATCGAACGTTCCACTAACCACCCCACGGGTTCAAATCCCAGGCTGGTGATGATACCATTGAGTAAGCCAATTTGAGCTGATCCGGCTGGACGAAAGGCATAAACAAACCGCCAAATCACACTTGCACCAACAAAGGAAATTGCCATGGGTAAAAAGATCAGCGACTTGGCGATGGGTTCATAGCGTACTTTATCCATGAGTACCGCCAGAATCAAGCCAAACCCGACACTAAACCCAGTTACCAGAACCAGCCATAACAGGTTATTGCGAAACGCCACCAGCATCGCCTCACTGGTAAACGCAAACTGGTAATTCTCCAAGCCAACAAAATTTTGCGATCGCCGATCCAGAAAACTGATGTAAATTGTATTCAGCGTCGGTAGAATTAAATACGCCGTCAGCACCAGCAGGGCGGGGGCGAGATAAATCCAAGGTAGAATTCGCGATCGCCATTTATGAGGTAAGGTATTGGCTAGGTAATTCATGGCATAAAATACGCCAAGTACACCGCCACAGCCAATAATTACGGCGATAATTACACTGAGAATTTTACTAAAAACTGACATAAGAATTTACTTTGACTGGAGCAAACCGATATCAATCCATCCTGTTGCCATCCTCTATGATAATCGCTCTCTCCTATCTGTCTGTGCTAAGTAGGGTGGGCATTGCCCACCAGCCTTAAGTCCAATGGCACTGACTTTAGAGTTTGTAGTCAGCGCTTCAGCGCTTATGGCACTAAAGTGCCTACTACGAACCCAGCTTAAGTCAGCGACATTCGCCTTAAGTCAGTGACATTCACCCTAGCTTGCAAGCTTGATGGTAAAAAAAGTCGTCATGCACTAGCTGTGCTAAAGCGGGGAGTGTCAATTAGGCTGGTTTACAGTCTTGTAAAATAGTCGTATTCTCGTGACTCTCTAAGAATTAAACCGATGACTCGCACCAAACCCGTTCGTCCTCGTCGTCAAGGCAGACTATTTCCGGAATATACGATACCCCCAGAGGAGTTAGCCAGACGGGAAGCTCAAAAAAATGCCCGTTGTCAAAAAGCGCGTCGTGTTTTTGATCACGTTGCGCCGACACTCATCGATAACCATTACAACTGGTTTATGATTATTGAGCCAAACAGTGGAGATTATTTTATTGATCCGGATGAAGACGTAGCGATGCAAAAAGCGCGTCAAAAGTATCCAAGGGGTTGGGTTGTCATTTTCCGTCTCAATGAGACAGGAACCTGTGGTAAGATATGATTTCCGGTAAGTTTGGTGAGATTGGTGAGCTAATCTTTGAAATTGATTTAATTGCGGCTGATACCGAACGATACCCCATCGATGTGTTGTTAGATACAGGGTTTACAACGGGTTATTTGGCACTCGATATCCAAGATGCTGAAAGTTTAGGATGGTCTATTCTTCAAAGTAATCGCACGATGCGGATGGCGCGGGGCGAGGAGTATTTTGATGTATATGAGGGCTGGGTTTTCCTGGATGAAAGAGAATATATTATTCCAGTGTTAGCTGGATCAGGTATATCTGAACCTCTACTCGGTTTACAGTGGTTGAAGATTCTACCATTGGCGGTAAATTTTGCCGCCGGAATGTTGACGCTGGGGTAAATGGCGAAACGCGATCGCATTTGCAGAAAATGAAGTACATATAGAATTCAAAAATTATATATCCAGAGATTAACTCATGGCACAGATAAGTTGATCGAACCTGTCTCCCGATCATCAAGCTTGGGAAAAGCATCGAGCCAATGCCGATATTATTCGGCTGGTTTACAGTCTTGTAAAATAGTTGTATTCTCGTGACTCTCTAAGAATTAAACCGATGACTCGCACCAAACCCGTTCGTCCTCGTCGTCAAGGCAGACTATTTCCGGAATATACGATACCCCCAGAGGAGTTAGCCAGACGGGAAGCTCAAAAAAATGCCCGGATAAAGCGCTATCGAGAGATTTTTGCTCAAGTCAGCCCTCAACTCATCCAAGATCATTACAACTGGTTTATGATTATTGAGCCAAACAGTGGGGATTATTTTATTGATCCGGATGAAGACGTAGCGATGCAAAAAGCGCGTCAAAAATATCCAAGCGGTATGGTGGGAATTATGCGCCTTAACGAAACCGGAACTTGTGGCAAGATATGATTTCAGGCAAGTTTGGTGAAATTGGTGAACTGATCTTTGAAATTGATTTAGTTGGCGCTGATGCAGAACGATACCCCATCGATGTGTTACTAGATACAGGCTTTACAACGGGTTACTTAGCGCTTGATGCTCAAGATGTCCAAAGCTTGGGTTGGTTGATGATTGAAGGTGAACGTGCGATGCGAATGGTACAAGGGGAGGATTTTTTTGATGTATATGAAGGCAGGGTTTTCCTGGATGAAAGGGAATATATTATTCCCGTGTTAGCTGGATCAGGTATATCCGAACCGCTACTCGGTTTACAGTGGTTGAAGATGCTACCACTGGCGGTGAATTTTGCAGCCGAAGTGTTGACGCTGGGGTGAATGGCGAAACGCGATCTCATCCGTTAGCAAGAAGCGCCTGTGAGAGTTTGTCGGGGCGGGCGCGAGTCTTTCACAAAACCCGCTCTTACCCAAAAGTTGTGCTTTCCAAAAAGCAAACCCACAAAACACGCGATCGCAAAATTGGAAGGAACACGTCAGTCATGCGTGTCAACTTAAGGTGAAAACCAATACGGGGGGAGCATTTCACCCTCATCCCCTAACCCCTTCTCCCTTCAAGGGAGAAGGGGAACCATAATTGAGACTTTTTTCGGCAGTTTTTTTATGGATAATATGTAATCCTAAAAAAGGACAACTATTTGAAAAATTATATATCCAGAGATTAACTCATGGCGCAGATAAGTTTATCGAACCTGTCTCCCGATCATAACGTTTGGGAAAAGCATCGAGCCAATGCTGATATTATCTCTGGTTTTTACAGGCAAGGTCAAGGTAGCTTTAAGCGCTATGCCCATCGGATGCGTGATTGTGCTAAATTCCTGGAGTTTTGCCTAGTTCCAGAGTCAACGGAGGATTTGCTCGAATTTAAACTATCTTATGCCAGATTCTGCCGAGTGCGTCACTGTCCGATTTGTCAGTGGCGGCGAAGTCTGATGTGGAAAGCCAGGGCGTATAAGGTAATTCCTCAAGTTGTTGCAGATTACCCCAAATCCCGTTGGCTGTTTATCACGTTGACGGTTCAGAATTGTCCTTTGCAGGAATTGCGAACCACGTTAAATTGGATGAATCGAGGATTTAAGCGGTTGACGGAGTTAAAAGCGTGGTCCCCTAAGGGATGGGTTAAATCGGTGGAAGTGACGAAAGGTAAGGATGGAGAATCAGCACATCCTCATTTCCATGTGTTGGCGATGGTGGCACCCTCCTATTTTAGTCATGGTTATATTGCCAAAGCCAAGTGGGGACAATTATGGCAACAGTGTTTGCGAACCGATTATACACCTGTCCTCCATGTGAGTGCGATCGCGAAAAGTGATTACCCAACGGTGATTATCCCAGAAATCCTCAAGTATCAGGTGAAGGAATCAGATTTAGTGGCGAATCGAGAATGGTTTCTGGAGTTAACCCGCCAACTGCACCAAACCAGAGGTGTGGCTGTGGGAGGTGTTTTGAGGCAATATATGCGACAGATGGAGTTGGAACATAAACAGCGAATTAGTCAGGAGGGGGATGAGATAGATGATGAGAATGTATCGTTTACGTGGAAGCGAGAGTTGGGAATGTACACTATAGAGTAGCAAGGGAGACAAACAGAAGGAATGCCAAGGTAGGCATACAGGGGGTTGCGAGACATGAGTTAGGTAGAAGAAAACCTCCAGATATACAGTCTGGAGGTTAAAGCGAGATTAATCTAGATGATGATCTTCAAAATCTGGAGGAAAATGGTCACTTCCCTGATCATGTGAGTGATCATCAGTGCAAATCTCATCAGGAGGCTCATGAGAAATTTGATCATAGATGAAACTCGCAGATAATTGAGCAGAGATAGGGAAAATCAAATGCATCAAAAGGAAAGGTAGGTATTGTTGCCAAGTCTTATGAGTATTGTGCTGGTTCATGGTTTTCACTAGAATTCCTCGTATTATATGCAGCGTAAGCTGCTCCAAGGCCTTCCCTTGAAAACAGGAAATAAAATAGATATAAAAAGCGATTGAAGAAAGGAGTATAGTTATTAAAAATCGATAAAAATTGAGTATAAAAGAGGAAAGGGTTGATCAGCGCGATCGCACCCTCAAGAGCATACCCATAAAACCTATACAGAGACTGGCTTATACCAAATCCGGGTTAACTACCCCCGTTATCACCTAGTCCGCGCAGGCGGACTTTGTTTGTGTAGCAGCGATTTCAATCGCCATGGCAAAAGGGGGTAAGAAATGCTGTTTCCGTCAATGCAGAAAACAGCAATAATATAGCAACCACCATAGCGGTTAGGACAGATCATTTAGTAGAGACGTTGCATGCAACGTCTCTACAACAGTTCGTTTGTTCTAATCGATGTGTCTACTGCTATAATTAAAACCAAATCCGGGTTAGCCACCCCCGTTATCACCTAGTCCGCGCAGGCGGACTTTGTTTGTGTAGCAGCGATTTCAATCCCCTCTTGCTTCCAGCCAATGTTCCAAATCTGCCAAACGATTGAAGTCTAAAAAATCTTCTCCTAAACTTTCCAAGTCTTCAATTGATAACGCCTCAATTTGGCTGGTTATCGCCATGGGAATCTCGCCAAAACGCTTTTTTAGTTGACGCAATATTAACGTGATCGCTTCCGTTATTTGTCCTTCTTTTCTGCCTTCTTCTTGAGCATAAGTGATCCGCCCTTTCTCATCTTGCAACATCATCGCTCGCCGATCGACGAATTCTAACTCCTCTACAGTCATTTCAGCTTGATTAGCAATTGTTAAAGCGAGTTCTATTTCATTAACTTCCCCTAATTTATCGGGTATTGTATCTAAGGTTGCCGCTTCTTTAATAAAATAAATCCACTTATCGCTTAAACTGCTTAATTCAGACAAAGTTTTCTTGAACTTTGGCAATTCTATAAAAAATAGTTGCAATTCCGCATCAGGATATTCAAATTTAATCGTTAAAGATTGAATAATCTGATGACCTCCATAGATTATGGCATTGAGAAAGCTGATTAAAATTGCTTGGCTTTGCTCAGAACCAAATATTTTTTTAAAAGCATAATCGACTTTGGGACTAATAAAGTTCATGCTCCCCCTTCAGTCTAAATTCAGAGAATAGGGTTTTATTTTACCGTCCTGTTACCCGTTAACAGTACAGGACAAAGCAGCTAAAACCTTACAGCCTTCTGCCTTTTTGTCGCAGCTTAACCCTGTGGCTTTGTGACCTTCTCCCGTAGCTTGACCAGCTTTCCCTAGGATATGCCGGGGGAATCTGACAAACCCATTAAGATAGAGAAACATGGCACAACTGCAAAGTAAGCGAGTAACGAATGACATCAACTCTGCTCAAAACTCCACCTCTAAATGCCCCAACTATTGAGACATTACCGAATGGTCTAACCATTGTGGCAGAACAGATGCCTGTCGATGCGGTTAACCTGAATGTCTGGGTGAATGTGGGTTCCGCCGTTGAACCTGACCCGATTAACGGTATGGCGCATTTTCTCGAACACATGGTTTTTAAGGGAACACCACGCCTAAACAGTGGCGAGTTTGAGCGGCTGATTGAAGAACGTGGTGCGGTGACTAATGCGGCAACGAGTCATGATTACACACATTACTACATCACCACAGCACCGAAGGATTTTGCTCAACTCGCGCCCTTACAACTGGATGTGGTATTAAATCCTCTAATTCCCGATGACGCCTTTGAACGGGAACGGCTAGTGGTGTTAGAAGAAATTCGGCGTTCGGAAGATAATCCCCGTCGCCGCACCTTTAGGCGGGCGTTAGAAACCAGCTTTGATTACCTCCCCTACCGTCGCCCGGTACTTGGACCGACATCTGTGATTGAATCCTTAACCGCTCAGCAGATGCGAGATTTTCACAGCACCTGGTATCAGCCCAAAACGATGACAGCCGTGGCGGTAGGCAATTTACCGGTGGAGGAGTTGATTGAAACAGTGGTGCAGGGATTTGCCCACGTAGGGGCGAAGCTTATGCGCCCTGATTTATCGGTTGTCGGTCAAAATCCCAACGCCAATGCTTCGCCCAATCCCCAATCATCCCGTCTCACCTATAAGCCAGAAGCGCCGTTTCGCGACATTGTGCGCCAAGAATATGTAGACTCGACATTACAGCAGGCGCGATTGGTCATGGTTTGGCGAGTACCGGGACTAAAACAGTTAGAGAGTACCTATCCATTAGATGTTTTAGCCGCTATTTTAGGACAGGGGCGGATGTCGCGGTTGGTGCGAGATTTGCGCGAAGACCGTAAACTGGTGACTCATATTGGGGTGAGTAATATGACCCAGCAGCTACAGGGGGTGTTTTATATTTCCGCCCAGCTTGCCACAGAGAACTTGGAAATTGTGGAAGCGGCGATTGGGGAACATATTCGTCAGTTACAAACAGAATGTGTCGCGGCGGCGGACATTGCCCGCATTCGGACTCAGGTGGCGAATCGCTTTACCTTTAGTAATGAGAAACCGAGCGATCGCACCAGTCTATATGGTTATTATCACTCCCAATTAGGGGATTTAACCCCAGCCTTAAATTATCCGGCTCGCATTCAAGCGGTCAATGCTGACGATATTCAACAGGCTGCCCAGGATTATCTGGCAACGGATGCCTATGGTATTGTGACGATGAAACCAGCGTGAATAGACGGGACGAGATCAATAAGATAATCGGGCACGGCAATGCCGTGTCCCTACCACAATTTAGGGATAATTAATAATGAAACCTCTAAGCAATCGCACTAAAATCGTTGCTACTATTGGTCCTGCGAGTAATTCACCAGACATCCTCAAGCAAATGGTGCAAGTGGGCATGAATGTGGCACGGTTGAACTTCTCTCATGGTAGCTATGATGACCATGCTCACACTATTTCCTTGCTACGCTCTATTGAAGAGGAATTAGATACACCGATTACCTTACTCCAAGACTTACAAGGACCGAAAATTCGAGTCGGGAAACTGCCCGATGCAGGAGTTAATCTGGTTCAAGGAGAATCCATTTCCTTAGTTCCCGTTTCTGAATTCAATCATCAACCGAAAACCGTTGCTATCGACTATCCCCACTTGGCTCAAGAAGCGGAACCGGGAGTGCAGATTCTCCTGGATGATGGACTTTTAGAACTGCGGGTTGAGGAAATTGACGGCAATACTGTTAAATGTCAAGTTGTCGAAGGAGGTGTAATCAAAAGCCGTAAAGGAGTTAACCTGCCCGGATTGAGCCTAAATCGCCTACCCTCGATGACAGACAAAGACCAACAAGATTTAGAATTTGGCATTGCTCAAGGGGTTGACTGGGTGTCCTTAAGCTTTGTTCGTTCGGCCGAAGATATTCGTACTCTTAAAGGATTTCTCCAGCAACACAATGCCTCATCCCTACCCGTGATTGCCAAAATCGAAAAACCTCAAGCGATCGCGAACTTAGAAGCCATTATTAATGAAAGTGACGGGATCATGGTAGCACGGGGCGATTTGGGTGTAGAAATGAGTCCGGAAAAAGTGCCGTTTTTGCAAAAGAAAATTATTCGGATTTGTAACCAAAAGGGAATTCCGGTCATCACAGCCACCCAAATGCTCGATAGTATGATTAATCATCCCCGCCCAACTCGTGCTGAAGCCAGTGATGTGGCTAATGCGATTATCGATGGCACCGATGCGGTGATGCTGTCTGGGGAGTCAGCCGTGGGTAAATATCCCCTTAAAGCCGTAACGATGTTAGCCCGTATTGCCACGGATGTGGAACCGGAAATTAAGTTTGTTAATTATCCCCCAGCCGCAACCAATGAAGCCAATGCCCTAAGTGAAGCGCTCAACACGATTGATAAAATTCTGGATTTGCGCTGTATTGCTGCTTTCACCAGTACCGGTCACACCGCCAAATTAGCCGCCGCTGAGCGTCCAGGAGTCCCGGTTATTTCTCTGACTCCTAATCGTAAAGTTTACCACAATTTGAATTTGGTTTGGGGGGTAAAACCATTGTTACTAGAGCAAGAAGTTGAGTCCTTTGAAGAGCTAGTGAATCAAGCTCAAACTCAGTTACTCAAACGGAATTTAGTGGTAGCTGGAGATAAAATTTTAATTATCGCTGGGATTCCGACAAAAATCTCCGGCGGGACTAATTTACTCAAGATTCACACGATTAGCGCTGAATCCTAAATCCGGCTTAACTACGGTTAGCCCGTTGGGTAACTGAACTGATACCAAGTTGCCGTCTAATGTAGAACTTTCTTTTTCCCCAACCTCCCCATCTCCCTCTCACCCCCTCGATTCAACCACCCCTACTGATTAATAGTCTAGACGCCGTGTTCTTGATAATCTTCAGAGGACTTGGGATCTAACTCCCAACGCTGCTCATCCCGTCGTTCTAGCTTATTGGTGACTTGCACCGGTTCTTTTTGAGCGCCTTCGACACCAACGGCTTGCTCCATCTCCTGGGTCACATTTTGCTCCGGCGTGGGAGTTAAACCGCCAACGGCTTCCTCTCCGCCGACTTTTGCCTGGTAGAGGTTGGCATCAACATCCCTCGTGGTGGGTTCACCGCTTGCCATTCGGTTTCTCGATTCTTCAATTAGTCTACCATCAGCCGTGTCGCGATCGCTGAGTCCCTCATAAGTCGGTTCAATCTCGTGGGTTTCCTTACGTTTGTCTGATTCTGATCGGGGGTTGGACTGAGATTGGTTAATGTTTTTAGGTTGCATATTGGCTTGTATATTACTATCCGCACTCACAGCTTAGCCTTTCCCAGGCACATCAGTTTATTACCCCAGAGCGAATCCTAATTTATTTCTTTTGAGGGATGACATCTGTGTGAGTCATTCCTAAGCTGAAAATGTTTATCAATTCAATACTATCTGTTTAGCCCGTAGAATTTTCGTGGCTGAAAGAATACCCCAGAAAAATTCTACCTTCGCTCAAGTAATAAAGTCGTTAACAATTCCCATGATGATAACTGATAATACACCCAAAAAAGTTGCCATTCTGATCGACCAGAAGTTTGAAGATGTCGAGTTTCAAATTCCTGCTCAAGCGCTGCAACAAGCGGGGGCGCAGGTTGTGGTGCTGGGTTCGCGCATGAATGACACCTATCAGGGGAAACAAGGCAAAGTCTCGATTAAACCTGATGGTACAGTCACCGAAACCCGTCCAGACACCTTTGATGCCGTGATTATCCCCGGCGGGATGGCACCGGATACGATGCGAAATAATCCCAATGCCGTCCAATTTGTGCAGAAAGCAATGGAGTTGAATAAACTCGTCGCGGCGGTTTGTCATGGTCCCCAAGTGTTAATTGAAGCGGATTTACTTCAGGGCAAAAATGCGACCGGATTTCTTTCGATTCGCAAGGATATGACGAACGCCGGGGCTAATTATCTGGATGAACCCTTAGTCGTGGATGGGAATCTGATTACCTCTCGTCAACCCGGTGATTTGGCAATATTTACCACGGCAATTCTCACCCGCTTAGGTTTAGGGATTCCCGATCAAGCGTTACCGGATGAAACGGATATGACGGCTCAATGGTGGCAATTGGCAGAAGCTTGGGGGGGGAGTAGCAAGCTGGATATTGTGAATGGATTGAATACTGCCTTAGCCGGGGAACGATATGGGCGAAAAGTGTTTGAGTATTATGCCCAAAAAGCCACTGATTTAGAGTTGCGATCGCTCCTGCAAGAAATTAGGGAAAATAAGCAGCAACACATTATCATCCTGGAGAATCGTTTGAAAGATTTGCAGGCGTTTGAATCGATTCCCGAAGTAGCGACAGATGCCTACGCCGCCTTACAAAATTGGCTGCAACCGAACGACAGTCTATCCATTTTACGCCATGCTCTCGGTGACATTCAAACGGGTGTTGTCGATGCCTATAATCTGCGGAAACAATTCACAGATCCCACCTCAACGGTGCTGTTTACTCTGATTGAAACCGAGTTGGCAGACTACGAACACCGTTTAGCTGACCTTTATCACAATCGTCTGGGAGAACAAGAGGCTAAACCGGCTGAACCTACTACCCTGGCGGCTGTTGGCGGTTAAGTCATTTGTCATTGGTTTATGTCATTTGTCATTTACCAATTTCTTTCTGCAACAATGAAACCCTACCGCAGATAGATGTAGAGAATCTTGATTCCAGAAAACCTTAAAAAAAAAGAACAGAGTAAAAATAATTGGGGAAGAGGTTTGGCTTGTGAGTAGACTCTTAGAGGGAAAAGTCGCCATCGTAACGGGTGCGGGAACAGGTATCGGGGAAGCGATCGCGCATAAATTTGCCAAAGAAGGCGCTAAGGTTGTTGTCAACGGACTACCAGATGATCCAGTCGAAGAAGTGACAAAAGCCATCAACGACTTTGGTGGGGAAGCGATCGCAGATCAAGGCGATGTCTCGGACATAAATCCCGCTCAAGCCTGTGTGGAAGCGACGATTAACCAATACGGAACCCTGGATATTTTGGTGAATAATGCCGGTGTCTTTCTGGCAACTGCGCCAACGGAAGACTATCCGATTGAGGCATTTGATCAAACCCAGAAAATGAACCTGCGATCGGCATTCCTGATGACTAAGTATGCCCTACCGCACTTGCAAAAAACCCGGGGTAACATTGTTTGTGCTGGCTCAGAAGCCGGATTTAATGGAGTAGCACAAAATTCTCCCTACGGCGGAACTAAGGGCTGGATGCATGCTTTTGTTAAAGGGGTAGCTGTGGAACAAGCCAAGTATGGAGTGCGGGCAAACTGTTATTGTCCCGGTGCGATTGATACAGCTTGGACGCACAAAGAAACCGGTCCAATGGACGCCCAGATGGAGGAAACCCTGGTTATGGCGGCGCCAATGGCAAGACGCGGTACACCGGAGGAAATTGCCAATGTTTGTGCGTTTCTGGCGTCGGAGCAAGCCAGCTATGTCACCGGAGCGCTATGGCTCGTGGATGGAGGCGTAACAGTGGCTAAAGGTGCCGTGGGTCAACAAACCCCCGAATCCCTGCGTCAACCTCCAGCCGGGGAACTGCGTTTGGATCACCAAAAAGAAGGGTTAATGAACAAACAAACCCAGACAATCCGCTAACCCACCAAATAAATAGGGGTTGCTGAATAAGTCTGGTGGTGGGGATAGGGAGCAGGGGGAGCAGGGGATGGAGAGAGGTTTTCCCGATCCCGACCAAAAGTAAGCGTTATAAACCAGTCCGCGCAGGCGGACTTTGTTTGTGTAGCAGCGATTTCAATCGCCTCCTCAAACTAGGAATGATTCATGACTTCAAAAAACCGAATGGTGAATTGGGTTCCTTGATCTGGCTTGATCTCCAATTCTCCCTCCAACTGTTCGGTTAACGCCTGGATTAACTGAAATCCTAATGTCTTGGGATTCTCAGGGTTAAACCCTTCAGGTAAGCCAATTCCATTATCTTGAACCGTGAGAGTCAGTCTGCGATCGCACTCTGATATCAGTTTAATGGTAATCGCACCTTGACGGGATTCAGGGAAGGCATATTTTAACGCATTGGACAGTAACTCATTCAGCAGTAAGCCACAGGGAATCGCCGTGTCTAGGTTGAGGTAAATCGGTTCAACGTCAATGTGCAATTCAGTTACGTTTCGATTCACGCCATAAGACTGGAATAGATACATGGCTAATGTGTCGATATACTCAGCAAAATCAATCTTTTCTAGAGAGGTAGATTGATAGAGTTGATTGTGAATCAGCGCCATAGATTTGACCCGATTTGCACTCTGTTGGAAAACATTCAAAACTTGGGGATCGGTTAAGTTTTGAGACTGAAGATCGAGGAGACTTGAAATAATTTGTAAGTTGTTTTTGACCCGATGGTGAACTTCCTGTAGCAGAACTATTTTTTCCCGCAGGGATGTTTGGAGTTCAGCTTCAGCTTGCTTTTGTTCCGTGATATCAATACCAACTAAAACCGCCGCCTTACCTTGCTGGTACTTTTGCGCGATAATCAAATAATTGCGGATCGAATCCTTTATTTTAAAATCAACCACCTGAGAGGCGGTAAGTTCTGAGTTTGCCAAGAATTGCCGTATAAAGCTAATATAGTCTTGATTATTGTTGCGGAAGCCAATTTCTTGACCAACAAAATCGCTAGGAGACAAGCCCCAATTATCCGCTGCATGCTGATTAACGCCGAGATATCGCCCGTCTCCACTAATCCAAGCCACACAACCGGGTACAGTATTTAAAATAGCTTGCAATTGTTCATTCGTTTGTTGTAAGGCTTCAATAAACTGTTGGCGTTCGGCTTCTAGTTGTTGGCGATGGCTGATATCCTGAAAAGCGGCGACGCTATAGATAATATTGCCTTGTTCATCATAAATAGGAGTCGCTAAAATCTCCCATAAACTCCTTTTATCCTTGTTGAGAACTTCAAAATCATCCACTCTTGATGTTTCTCCCTGCAAAGCGCGAACTATCGGCAGCTTTTCTGAGGGATATAACTGATCGGTTCCAGCAATATAAAATTGATAAATCTCGGAATAGTTTTTCCCTGTAGCCTTGGGATCGAGTTCTCTTCCCAGGAATTGCAAACCTAATTTATTCACATAAATATTCTCAAACAATTGGTTAACAACGGCGACGCCGATGGGAATGGATTCTAAGATTTGATTCAGCTTTTTATCACTGGCACGTAGTAAACTATTTTCTCTAAATTGGGCTAAAGTTTTCCATTGAACATAGCCATAAATCGCACCGAATATGGCAATCCCATAAATAGTATAAGCCCAACCTGTTTTCCAGGGTGGCGGGGTAATCTTAATCGTCAAAGATGTCCCTTCTTCATTCCAAACCCTGTCATTATTGGACCCTTTAACTCGAAACCTGTAGGTTCCGGGGTCGAGGTTCGTATAACTGGCGTAGCGTCGAGTTCCGGAGTAAATCCAATCTTGATCAAATCCTTCGAGTTTGTAGGCGTATTGGTTTTTTTCGGGATTGGTATAGTCAAGGGCGGCAAATTTAAAGCTAAAGAACTTGTCTTTGTAGGATAATTTAATGTTCTTGGCAACAGAGATGGCGGGGTTGAGTTTGACAGTTTGATCAAAGATTCTAAAATCGGTGATCACAATGGGGGGAATATGGGGATTGTCTTTAACTTGGTCGGGATAAAATAAATTTAAGCCATTGAGTCCGCCAAATAACATCGCGCCATCTTTGGTTTTGGCGTAGGCTTTCACGCCATCGAACTCGTTACCCTGAAGTCCATCACCGACATCGTAGTTTCTAAAGGTTTCTGCTTCGGGGTTAAATTTGGATAAGCCATTACCTGTACTTAGCCAGAGATTTCCATTATCGTCTGCGAGGATACCGACTACGGAATTGCTGGGTAAACCATCGTTTTCGGTGTAATAATGGGTAAAGGTTTCGGTGGCGATATCGAATTTATTCAGTCCGCCACCGTAGGTGCCTAACCAGAGGGTTCCGGCTGGGTATTCATTGATTGATAATACTCGGTCATAGCTTAGGCTATTGGGGTTATTGGGGTCGTGGGTATAGCGGGTAAATTTTTCAGTTTCGCGCTCAAATTTGTTGAGTCCACCGTTGAACGTGGTAATCCAGAGTGTACCCGACTTGTCTTCATAGATTGAGAAAATATTGTTGTCACTCAAGCTATTTTGGTCATCTGGATTATGCAGGTAGTGAGTAAATTCCTCTGTTTGGCGAGCAAATTTATCAAATCCGCCACCGAAGGTCCCAATCCAGAGTTTACCTTCTCTGTCTTCATAGATTGATGAGACTGTATTATGATTCAAGCTATTGGGATTGTTGGGGTCATGGGTGTAATGTGTAAATTTTCCAGCTTGACGGTCAAATTTATTGAGTCCACCGCCAAACGTACCAACCCAAAGCGTACCGTTGCTATCTTCGTAGATTGACCAAACATTGTCGCTACTCAAGCTATTGGGATTCTTGGGGTCATGGGTGTAATGGGTAAATCTTCCAGTTTGGTGGTCAAATTTATTGAGTCCACCGTTATCAGTACCAACCCAAATTAGACCGAATGAGTCTTCATAAATTGACATAACATGATTATCACTCAAACTGTAAGAGTTCTTAGGATCATATTTGTATGCAATAAACTTTTTATATTTTGTATCTAACTTATTAATTCCACTAAAACCAGTCCCAATCCATATAATTTCTGAATTATCTTTAAATATATAACCAACTATATTATCACTTAAGCCATTTGGATCAGCTAAAGCTTGACTATAATTAGTAAATTGCTTAGTTTCAGGATTAAACTTATTGAGTGCTGAACCATAGTAATTCCCATACCAGCTACTGGTTGCCAGCCACAGGTTACCTAATCGGTCTTCAACAATTGAACTTACAGTATTATCACTTAAACTGTTTGGGTTATCTGATTCGTGTCTGAAATTGATAAATTGCCTAGTGTCGCGATTAAAGTGATTGAGTCCACCACCATTCGTGCCAATCCAAAGCCTGTCCGAGTGGTCTTCATAAATTGATAATACAATATTATTACTTAAACTATTCGAATCATTTGGGTTGTGTGTGTAACGAGTAAATTTTTCGGTTTCCCGATTAAATTCATTGAGTCCGCCACCATTCGTGCCAATCCAAAGCATATTCGAGTGGTCTTCATAAATTGATAATACAGTATTATTACTTAAACTATTCGGATCATTTGGGTTGTGTGTGTAACGAGTAAATTTTTCGGTTTCCCGATTAAATTCATTGAGTCCACCGCCATCCGTACCCACCCAAAGTTTCCCATCCTTGTCTTCGTAGATGGATAAAACCTTGTTATTTCCTAAGCTATGTTGATTTTCAGAATCATAAGTATAATGAGTAAACTGCTCAGTTTTACGGTCAAATTTATTTAGTCCCCCACTTTCAGTACCAACCCAAATGGTATCTAACTTGTCTTCATAAATTGATAATATAAAGTTATCTGACAATGACAAAGATTCTTCTTCTTTGTGTTTATAGACTTTAAAATTATATCCATTATATTTGTTTAGTCCATCTTGCGTACCAAACCACATAAATCCTTGGCTATCCTGAAGAATAGGTGCAACACCACTTTGAGACAATCCATCGTTAACTGTGATGTGATCAAATCTGATTTGATATTCTTGAGCATACACATTGGCTGGTAAACTCAATATTGTTAAAATTACAAAAATTATACCAATAATCGTTTTTTTAAAAGATCTTAGAATTTTCCAAAATATTCTAATATATAGAATGGGCGAATATAAAACTATGATAAAGCCCATAGACTCTACTATTTTTGAGTTATACTTTCTTACTTACTAGAAATTTATCGTGTAGTCTAGTAAACAATAATACCTGTTATAAATATAAAATATTGTCTACATGTAGACACGGCAATCATGGTGCTAATAGGATATCCGTATTTAAAACAGAGAAGGATATTACATCAATAGCAGACGGAGTCTTCCCCATCGCAGTCTGCGACAGGGTCTTTAGAGTTTTGCTCGTTAGTCCAACGCTGCACTGCTTGATCCGTCAGTCCCATTGGCTTGGAAGGGAGAGGAATTTCACAAACTACATTACCGTCCTGACCAGGAACTTTGGTAGTCATCATTCCTACTAAGGTGTTATTAATCACTTGAAACTCTACACCACTGGGAATCGTTAACCCGTTCTCTTCTAAGACAGGATTTGTA
>NZ_JBKHHI010000100.1:0-17615 GCF_046539235.1 Coleofasciculus sp. | reverse complement strand
CAGCCAGTAACACATAACTAATTCCAGCGAGGACAAAACCAATGTGCCAACAACTGCGATACCAAATCTGTTTGGGGACAGGAGATGGGGGATTCGCTGCTACCGTTTGTCCTTCCTGTCTTCTGGAAACCTCCTGCCTCCTGCCCTCTGCCTCCTGCCTTCTAAAAGCCTTCTCCCTTATACTCAGACTCCATTCTGCCACCATTAGCGCCAACAATAAACTTGCCCAAAGTGGTTCGCTGAGAGTTGGAAACCATCCATCGATAAACGAACAGATGGTTAATAATCCGGCGATATGGGTGAGATAAACTAGAGGAATTCGCAGCGGAGGGCGGCGATGAGTAACAATAGCAAGGGTTATGGTGGAGAGTAACAGATTGAGCGATCGCGCCGTCGGATTTAGGGTACTGATTACTGTTAACATCACACCCAATCCGAATGTGAGTCCTTCCCCAAACCGGGCTAATTTAGGGTTCGACTTCCGATATAGCCAATCGGTCAAACCTACCCACAGAATAAGGTAGGGAAATAGGGCGACACCCCACAAGGCTTCCACGTTTGAACCCACATGTTGAGAGAGGAATGCGATTACATCTTCTCGTACCGCAGCAGGGATTAATCGCCATAGTAAAAACAGCGTCTGCAAGCCAATAATAAAAATGGCAGCTAAATCCCGACGCCGCCGAGAATACTGTAAGCGCTGGGCGAAAAACCCCATCGCCAACCCACTAACCGCCGTGGCTTGCCAAGGAATGTCTTCTCCTACCGAAACCAACCAACCCATCAACAGTAACCCGCCACCAATTCCATCCCAGACTTTTGTACTAAAGGAGGAAACAGACTCTCGTGAGACGGCTGGAGGTTTTCCCTGTCGCGCCAACAACCAACCACAAATTCCCATCGCCAAACCGAGTTGGACAATTGGCACATTCATCACGAAAATTGCCCGTCCTAACAACACCGTGAGGGCATAAATCACCACTAAACTACCCGTGGGTGCATTATTTGGCAAAGAGGGGGAAGCGCGAGGGGTTGAAGCGGCGGAGGGGAGAAACATCGCGGTGCCGATGACCCCTAAATAAACGGCGACTAATGGAACCTCGGACCAATTCCAACCCCAGTGCAAATAACTCAACCATAAAATTAGGGAAGCGCGGGAGGTAAGCCGGAATGAGTTGGTTTGAATAGACTGATTGATAACCGTAATACCCGTTAGGGTTAACGCCGCCACCCCAACAACAATCCATTCCCAGGGATGACGCCATAAGCCAAAACCATCCATTGCCCAAAAATTAACGGGGACTAAAAGCAGGGCAATCAGTTGCAAGGTTTGAGAGGTTAACTTTAAATTAGAACGTTTTCCCGCCCACAGGCTAATTCCCCAAAAGATAACGGTATATGCCCATAACACACCATACTGTCCCGCTGGCGGAAAATTCTGCCATTGAGTCGCGGCGAGGACACCGGAGGAGACAACAACCAGAAAGACACCCAGAAACAGCAGCCAGCGTACACTTAGTTCTTCTTGCCATGACTGCCAGATGCGGGATAAAGGCGACACAGTTACAACGGGTTCCTCTACCTTCGTTTCCACCTTTCGGGATTGGGGGCGAGATGGAAGCGGCGCAATCTCTGGTTGCGGGAGGCGACAAGATAGATAGATTCGACCGAGTTGCTTAACTTGGGCATCACTGATTAAACCCAAGCGCAACCAGGTTTCTAAACCTTCCAGTAACTTGGGATGGGAGGCTGAAACAGTGAGTTCAATTCTCACAGGGCGTGGCGAGGACATAGTTTTCGGGGGTTCGTTCGTAGTAGGCACGCTTCGTGCCAGAAGAAGCGCTGAAGCGCTTACTACAAACAGATTAATTAATCCTAGCATTAGATTTTCCAGTTGATGATTGATAACTCAGGGCGAGTTTTGTTGTTCATTTATCGGTGGGGAGGGCGGGTTTTGTTGTTCATTTATCGGTGACCATCTAATTGAGTCCCTAAACCCGCCCCTACAGAGGGCTAAATCTACCCCTACAATTGACGTATAAGGTATAAATTATTACTTATGAACCGGATTGCGATCGCGCAAGATACACTCAAGATTCTTGATGCTGGCTATTACGACTCTCCGACGGGTCAACGGGTTGATATTACTCAAGATTTAAACGCTTGTTTGGCGCAGACAAAATACTATGACCCAGACAGCCTCTCGACTCTCGAACAAAATGTTCTCTCCAGCACTCCCAAATTCTCTACAACTGAATTTGAAGTCAGGAATGAGACAACTTTGCTCGGATCAGAACGCATGGCAAAATCCCAACAGTTTCACAAGATTGGCGTCCTTAACTTTGCTTCAGCTAAAAACCCTGGCGGTGGCTTTATCAAGGGCGCACAAGCCCAGGAAGAAAGTCTAGCTAGAAGTTCTGCCCTCTACAAAAGCTTGTTACAATGTCCCGACTATTATGACTATCATCGTTCCCATAAATCACTCCTCTACTCAGATCGGATCATTTATTCCCCAGATTGTCCAATTTTTCGTAAAGATGATGGCACATTACTAGAGCAACCCTATTGTGTCGATTTTATTACGAGTCCTGCTCCCAATGCGGGTGCAATTTGGCGCAATCAACCAAAAGATGGGTCAAGACTAGGTGATGTTTTGTATAGTCGTGGTGCTAAAGTGTTGAGTTTAGCAGTTGAACAGGGATGTGATGCACTCGTTTTAGGCGCTTGGGGGTGTGGCGTTTTTCAGAATGAACCCTCAATAGTTGCCCAAATGTTTGCTGATTTTTTATTACCCAATGGTCAATTTTTGGGACAATTCAAAAAAATGTTATTTTCTGTCCTTGATTCGACAAAACAAAAAAGGATAATCACCGAATTTCAGAAGCGATTTTCAGACAAATGACAAATGACAAATGACGAAATATAAGCCCCCATAGCTCAAGGGATAGAGCAGCAGCCTTCTAAGCTGAGAGTTCCAGGTTCAAATCCTGGTGGGGGCGTTGAATACCGTTCAAAAAGGAGGTTATTTTCTTTGACTCAACAGACCGTGCGATCGCGCCTTGCGTGCCCTGACTTCTAAGAGCTTACATACTTAGTACGAGAGGAAGAGTAACACTGTTCCAATAACAGTGGGCGTTTGAGAACGGGGAGTGCGAAGAACCCGATAGGTTGGCTTAGAGGTAGCTATCCTTTAAAGAGTGTGTAATAACTCATCGGCGGAGTTCCTCTAGTAACTGAGAAGGCGCACAATACAACGCTCTGGTAACTTGCACGCGAGGGCGATCGCACAATTACAGGACATGGATTATAATAGTACAAAAATACCAATTAAAAATATGCCTGTCTACTTCTACAGCACCCGTGAAAAACCCTACGGTTGCTTTTCCAACTTTTCTCGCCATGGTTTTGAGTTAGATGGTTGTTGGTGGGCAACGAGTGAACATTACTTTCAAGCCCAGAAATTTGTCGAGACAGATCATCCTTGGTTCGACAAAATCCGTGAGGTGAAGACGCCCAAAGACGCTGCCAATATGGGCAGAAGTCGGGAACACCCTATCCGAAGTGATTGGGAACAGGTCAAGGATGAAATTATGAAGCAGGGAGTTTTGCATAAGTTTGAAACTCATGCTGATATCCGCGAAATACTTTTGGCGACAGGGAATGAGTTGATTATAGAGAATTCCCCCATTGATTACTACTGGGGATGCGGAAAAGATGGCAGTGGTAAAAATCGATTGGGAGAGATTTTAATGGCAGTGCGAGAGATATTGTGTCAACCTCTTACAAATGACAAATGACAAATGACAAATGACAAATGACGAATGACAATCTCCACCGTTAGCTTTGATTGTGTCCACCCACTTAGGGTCTGTAGTTCTAATGGGAGAACGCCTGTTTTGCACACAGGAGGTTGCGGGTTCGACCCCCGCCAGATCCATGATGGTGTCTGAAGCCAAAGCGGTTGCGGCGCTTGTTTGTGGAACAAGTCAATAGCGGGTTCAAGTCCCGTCAGACACCCTTGAATGGAAGATGCCGCTGAATGGACGGCAAGCGGTCTTGAAAACCGTGGTACGGCAGCGATGTCGTAGGGGTTTAATCAGGGAATGTAGCTCAATTGGCAGAGCAGGTGACTCTTAATCACTGGGTTGCAGGTTCGATTCCTGTCATTCCCATTTGTCCAGGTGTGGCGTAGTTTAACTAGCTAATTGTATAACGGAGTGACCGATATTTCCTGTTTGGCAAACGTGAGCCAGGGGACGCCAGGGATACACTCATCGAGAGCCACGGACGCGATCGCAATTTTCCACCTTTCCTCAGAAAGACAATTCGTAGAACCACCTCTGTAAATGGTAAACTTAATTAGTATAGAGATAGGTATAAATTACTGCCGCAGTGTACTCACGCATTTCTCCTTAGATTAAGATGGCTAATCTTCCGCATCCAATCCAGTATCAGGGAAGTAAAAGGAATCTTGCCTCAGACATTCTCAGATTCCTGCCTAATAAAATAGGAAGGTTAGTAGAGCCATTTTCAGGAACTGCCGCGATTAGTATCGCTGCTGCTGCACGGCAGGTTAGTCAAAAGTTTTGGATTAATGATTTGAATCTGCCTTTAATTAAGTTACTAGAGTTAATTATTGAACAGCCCGATAAAACAGCATATTTATATACAAAAATATGGAATGAGCAACATGGGAACTCGGTAGAACACTATTATAAGATTAGAGATGAATTTAATAAAACAAATGACCCTTTCTTGTTCCTCTATCTGCTCTCCCGGTGTGTAAAGGGTTCTGTCCGATACAATAGCGATGGTTTATTTAATCAAAGCCCAGATAAGCGTAGGAAAGGTACCCGCCCTGAAAAAATGCGACAGAATATTGAAGGAGTTTCTCATTTGCTAAAAAATAAATGTTTATTTACGGCTCTCGATTATAAAAATGTTTTAGCCAAGGTTGACAATACTGATTTTGTCTACATGGACCCTCCCTACCAAGGAGTATGTGGGAATAGAGACTCTAGATACTGCTCTGGGATTAGTTTTGATGAATTTGTTTCAGCTATAGAAGTATTAAACAGAAAAGCAATAAAATTTGCAATTAGTTACGATGGTAAACGGGGCAATAAAATATTTGGTAAGAAACTACCGGAATATCTGGGTCTTAAGAAAATTCAAATCGAGGTAGGACGTTCATCACAGGCAACACTTTTAGGTAAACAGGAAATAACAGTAGAGTCATTATATTTGTCACCAACTTTGCTCAGGGATTGCTCACCAGAAATAGAAAATTACATTCTTGGATTTCCTAAGCAATTGACGCTTCTATAGCAACAGGGATAATTCTCAACAGTTACCTGACGATTTTATAAAAATTTGTCAGTCAGTAACAGCCACGATAGGTTTGCTTAGAAATAGCCATCCTTTCAAGAGTGTGAACTCATCGGCGGAGTCTTTAAATGAATATTCATTGGGATTAAGCCTTTACAATTAGCCCATAAAAAATCAGCATTTTAGGTGCGTTAAACTTCGCTAACGCACCCGATGCAATTAATTCTAAGCCAACTTACTCAACTCTCCATTACTCTCCTCTGTTATTATCGAACCAATCCCATCTAACGTCGCTGGAATCGTGCGCGGGTCCATAAACATGATCTTGCTGCTGTTACTACTACCAATTTTTATCCCCATATCCAAATAGTTTTGTGCCAATAAAAACTGTAGTGCTTGGGCTGATGAGGAAGCAGCGTTTAACTTTTTGCCAATAATATCCATCGCGGCGGCTGTCCCTTGCGCCTTGAGAACTTGCTGCTTTTGTTGCGCTTCCGCCTCCAAAATAGCGGCTCGTTGACGCGCTTCTGCATCAATAATTTGTGCCTCAGCTTCCCCTCTGGCACTATTAACTACTGCTTCTCGTTCTCCTTCTGATGTCAGAATTGCTGCCTGTTTTTTCCGTTCGGCTGACATCTGTAATTCCATTGCCCCTTGCACGGTTTTTGAAGGAACAATATCCCGCAATTCTACCCGCGTTACCTTGACTCCCCACGGTGCTGTGGCAATATCTAATTCCCGCAATAGCATCTCATTCACTTCAGTGCGGGCGGTAAAGGTTTGGTTCAGTTCAAGTTTCCCCATTTCTGAGCGAATTTGAGTTAACACTAAATTCACCATCGCGGCTTTCAGATTCTGAACTTTGTAATAGGATTTTTCCAGATTAATTACCCGCCAATATACCACAGCATCGACACTAATCGAAACATTATCACGGGTAATGCAATTTTGCGGTGGAATTTCTAACACTTGTTCCCGAATCGTTTGCTGACAGGCAATCTGATCGAGAAACGGAATGACAAAATTTAGACCGGGTTCTAATTTTTTACCATCATATCGACCCAGAGTTTCAACTAACGCCTCTTCTCCCTGCTTAATGATTTTGACACTACCTGCCAAGGTAGTACCAGTCAAGGCGATAAATGCCATAAAAAACCACTGATACATTTTAAATTCTCCTCTTGAGATACAATTCGATGAATGTAAACGACTCAGCCATTAAATGGTACTGGCTTGATGTTTGGCGAATACCACGGATAATGAACCCATTACGCTCGAAATAAATGTTCCGGCAAAACAATTAATGTGTTATCCTCTTGTCCAACCACATAAACGGTTTGATTGACAGGAATCCTCATTTGCCATTCCTGACAACGCGCCGCCCAAGAACTGCCTTCATAGAGAACTCGTCCGGTTTCTCCAGGGAAAATTTCAGTTAACGTGCGGGCTTCCGTTGCTTCTGGCACTTTAAATTTTTTCCGCTTCAGTAACATCGGACGTATCCAGATAATGGAGGCTGTAGACAGTAGCATCCAGTAAGCCACCTGCCAGCGAAATGCGACAAATCTTGTCATTCTAAACAAGCTAAACGCTATGATTAGGGAAATAATTCCCATTGATAGAGGCACAAGTCGGAATTTTTGGCTGAAGGCTTTCGGCAGAAACAACTCCAGTAGGCAAAGTACAACACCGCTACCTAACCAGAATAGGGATGGATGAGGGATAAAGGCTGACTTCGTAGTCGCTTGTGCCAGAATTGTTTGGGCATCAATGCGATTCACTTCTGTCTGCATTAACAGCAATGTGAACATCTGACTATTTTCAAATAGAAGGACGAATGACATAAGACGAATGACCAACTCATGGCATGACAATCAAGGTATTATCCTCTCGCCGCAACACATACACCGTTTGGTTAGGTGCGATCGCAAGTTGGGAATCGGCACAACAGGCTTGCCAAGAGGAACCCTCATACATCACTCGTCCCGTTTCTCCCGGTAAGATCTCGGTTAACACCTGGGCTTGAGTCGCCTCTGGGATAGTATATTTAGGGCGTCGAATCAACATAGGGCGCAACCAGATCGCAAACGCAAAGGATAATCCCATCCAATACATCACCTGTAAGCTAAACCCGTCATACATCAGGAATTGCCACTCAAACCCCAGTGCGATCGCGCCCTGCCATACAATAAATGAGACAAGTAGCGCAGCTACACCCATCATCAGGGCAATAAATCGGCATCGCTTCGCCCAAGATTTGGGTATAAAGAATTCAACTAGGCAAAGTAGAACACCTGCAATCAGCCAACATATAGGTGGAGTAATCCGAAAAGTTGATTGAGTCGTCGCCTGTGCCAAAATCTGGGATAACACATGAATGTCCTCGTGAACTCGGTTAATAGCAAGGGTTTTCTCTTGCTAATTGCTATTAAATCCGGTGGTGATTTGAGTTCGTGATGGAGTTGTTCGAGTTCTTATCGAGTTCTCATCGACTTCCGAGTAAGTCTGTCATTCGTTGGGGCGGGTTTAGTGACATCAGGGTGAAAACCAAATGTTAATGGTAAAACCCGCCCCTACAATTTCCTCATCTTCCTCATCTTCCTCATCTTCCTCATCTTCCCCATCTCCCCCTCACCACAGCACTTATTCAGCAACCCATCATTAAGCCAACCCACGCAGAATTGATTTCACCAATAACTGAAAGTGGGTGGGTTCATGAGTTGCCATGACAGAAATGCGAATTCGACTTGTGGGGACAGTGGGAGGACGAATCGCTGGGGCAAAAATACCTGCCGTTTTTAGCTGTTGTGCCATATTCAAAACATCTTCGACATTAGGAAATTGAAGGCACAGAATTGGAGATTCAGATGGTAATATATTCAGCCCAGATAACGTTTGCTGAATCAAAGACTTGAGCATCTCTACATTCTGCCAAAGTCGATCGCGACGTTGCGGTTCTGTTTGAACAATTTCAATCGCTGTTAACGCCGCCGCCGTATCAGCCGGAGATAGTCCAGTAGTATAAATCCAGCTAGGGGCGCGATTTCTCAGGAAATCAATTAGAGTCGCTGAACCGGCGATATATCCCCCCAAACTTCCCAATGCTTTACTCAACGTTCCCATTTGAATTAAGGGGTATTCCGTACAGCCAAAATGTTCCACACAGCCTGCACCTGTAACGCCTAAAACACCAGTCGCGTGGGCTTCATCTACTAATACCATGCAGCTAAATTGATTAGCGAGTGATAGAATTTCTGGCAACGGACATAAATCTCCATCCATACTAAAAACGCTATCGGTAACGATGAGACAACGGCGGTAATTGTAGCGATGGTGAACCAGTTGATGCTTTAAATCTTCCATATCCCTATGGCTATAGTTGATTACCGTCGCACCACTTAAAATTGCCCCATTCTTGAGGCTAGAGTGATTATACTGATCCGCCAGAATCAGATCTCGCTTCCCCATTAAAGCCGCGATCGCACCTAAATTCGCCAGGTAGCCCGAACTAAACACCAATGCATCTTCGGTTTGTTTCAGAGATGCGATCGCGCATTCCAATTCTCGATGCAATTCCCGATGTCCACTGAGTAACCGAGAACCGGTACTACCTGTACCATAGTGCTGAGTTGCTGTCATCGCGGCTTGAATTAAACGCTCATCTCCCGCCAATCCTAAATAATCATTACTGGCAAAATTAATCACCTCTCGCCCTTCCAGTTTTACCACCGCACCGGGACGATTTTGCAGCGTTTGCACTGAACGATACCAGTTAGCTTTGTGGATAGTAGAAAGAGAGTCTTCTAACCAAGCATAAGGGTTGGTTGTCATAAGTAGAAAGTTAACGGTTGAGATTAGGAAACAGGTAACAGGGAACCTTACTTTTCACGGGATCTGGAAAACCTCTCTCCAAACCTCTCTCCTGCTCTTGAGAAGGCTTTGAATCCTACATTCCGTGCAAAAAAAAAGCGAAGTAGGGTGGGCATTGCCCACCAGCCTTAAGGATCGTGACATTCCACATAAGGTTAATATTAGGCAACAGGCAACAGGAAATACACAATTTAAATGCGTCTTAGCTTACTCGTTTTCAGCACCCGGATCAACTTTATTCTTTGGAGTTTCCCCAGTTTTCACACTCTCAACCAAACCCATTTCAAAGGCAATTTCCGGTAAATCTTCAGCCTTATATTTTCCCGGTTGAAACATCTGTCCAGGGGTTAGACACATCTGTTTGAGTTCAACAACTTCAGTGGGAGCAAATAATCCTTTCCATCTTCTATTCTCAATGCCCATCGCTGATGACTCCTAAGGTGATAAGGACGAAATCCTTGTAGTGCGTTTAGCGAAGCCATGCCGCCGGCTTTGCATCTTGCTCGCTACTAATACCCAATTTTAAATGCGTGACAGCTTATTCCCCTATTTTAGCGATACCCCACCTGTATTTCATGCTTAATTTATAAATTTTCTCTCACCCAAGCGCGAAACCCTTTCAACAGAGCAATTTCGCCCATTGTTTTACGCTGTTGAAGAAATCGGCTCATTTCACTCACGGATACCAAAGGAAAAGCTAGACTAGATTCACACTCAACATATTGTCCTTCTACCAGTTGATAGAATCGCAAAACTTGCCCGTTATACCGCCAAAGTTCAGGAACACCTAGCGCCGAGTAAATCCTCAACTTATCTACAGAACTACTGGTAATATCAATTTCAATCGCTAAGTCAGGCGGCGGATCAGTTTCTAAATCAATGTCTTGCCGACCTCTAACAGCGGGTTCATTTTCGATATAATAACAATTATCAGGCTCTATACCCTGCTTGACTATTTCTCGTTTTAGTGTTGTTGAACCAGCGCTTTTTATCTCAATATCTAACTCTTCGGCTAATGCAATAATGAAATTACCCAAATTAGCTTTGGGATTTTCATAGTCAAAACGAGGCGTCATAATTTCCAACGTGCCGCCGTCATAAGCAAATCGATACCCCCTGTCTTCACCAGTTTCTGCCAATAAAGCTTCAAACGTTTGCCAGGTAATATTGTGCAGGATAGTTCGTTGTTCAGCTAGCGTTGAGATTGTCAACATATCTATAATCTCAGTTGAATGGCACGCTCCTTAATGTTACTGACTCATATAGCCAGGAAATAAATTTATTATCTTTAACCTCAATTTAGCCTCAGCCTACGGGGTAAGTCTTTTAACCCGTTTTAACGGGTTTAAGCTTTTAGCCCCAACTTTAGTTGAGGGCTAATTGAAGCATGACTTTAGGGTAGGCATTGCCCACCCCAAAACTCTACTCCATAACGCTTTTAAAAAAGTCAATCGTCTCTGTCAACGCCTGAACAAACACGTCAATCTCTTCCCGCGTATTGTAGAAATACAAACTCGCCCGCGCCGAACCCGCTACGTCTAAAATGCGGTGCAACGGTTGCGTACAATGATGACCGGAACGAATTGCTACCCCTTCATGGTCTAATAGAGTAGACACATCACTCGCCGCTAATCCCTCTACATTAAACGATACCAAAGCCGCCCTTCCTTTCCCCTCTGCTGTCGGTTGGGGACCATACAGGGTCAAATCAGGAACATCCCGTAACTGCTGGAACAGATACGCCGTCAGTTCCTCCTCATAGGCATGGATTTTATCCATACCAATCCCCATTAAATAGTCTACCGCCGCACCCAGCGCGATCGCTTCCCCAATCGCAGGTGTTCCGGCTTCAAATTTATGGGGCAATTCGGCGTAGGTGGAATAGTCGAGAAAGACTTCCGAAATCATCTCACCCCCACCCATAAACGGCGGCATGTCCAGCAACAAGTCTAATTTGCCATACAAGAAACCAATCCCTGTGGGCGCACACATTTTGTGACCTGATGCGACTAACCAGTCACAATCCATCCCCTGCACATCAATGGGCATATGAGGGACAGATTGGCAAGCATCAATCAATACCTTAGCGCCATACTGATGTGCGATCGCACTAATCTCTTCAACGGGGTTAATACACCCCAACGTATTCGAGACATGCACCACACTAACTAACTTCGTCTTCTCAGAAATCAGAGACTTGAACTGTTCTAAATCAAACTCCTGGCTTTGTGTCAGTTCCACATACTTCAACACCGCCCCCGTCTTCTGGGCAATGATTTGCCAGGGAACAATGTTGCTGTGATGTTCCATCACCGAGAGAATTATTTCATCCCCTGGCTGCAAACGATTTAATCCCCAGCTATACGCCACCAGGTTAATCGCTTCTGAGGCATTCCGGGTAAACACAATCTCATTTCGCGACGCCGCATTCACAAACGCCGCCACCTTATCCCGCGCCGACTCATACGCTTCTGTCGCCCGGACACTCAGCGCATGAGCACCTCGGTGGACATTGGCGTTATCCCTTTCATAGTAATTTTGCAGCGCCTTAAGCACCGCCAACGGCTTCTGAGAGGTAGCCGCACTGTCAAGATAAATCAATGGTTTATCGTGAACTTTCTCCTGCAAAATGGGAAAGTCAGAACGGACGATAGCAGCTAGGGTTTTTTCTTGGGTGATGGTCATTGGTTATTCGTCATTGGTCATTTGTCATTGGTCATTTGTTATTGGTCATTTGTTATTGGTCATTTGTCATTTGTCATTTGTCAAATAATTATAAAACTCAAAACCATGTCCGACTAGCGAAGCGAAGGATCAGATTCAGGGCGGGTTTTGCCTAAAAACTAGATAAAACAATCAACCTTAATCCCTAAACCCGCCCCGGAAAGACGTGCCATGGCACGTCTCTACATTGTTCTACACATCGCACATTGGGCAAGTCTTTGCCGCAGGGAGTCCACAGGAATCCGTTGGAGAATCTCCGCGACAAAGGCATCAATTAACAGATTCCGGGCATTGGTTTCATTTAGTCCCCGACTTTGTAAATAGAACACATCCTCTGGGTCTAATTGACTCACTGTCGCACCGTGAGAACATTTTACTTGGTCTGCCGTAATTTCCAGTTGGGGCTTGGTATTCACACGGGCTTTAGCGGACAGCAATAAATTGCGGTTCAATTGAGCCGCATTGGTAAATTGAGCCGCTTGCGGCACGAAAACCTTACCATTGAAGACGCCGTGCGCCCGGTCATCTATGATACATTTGTGCAACTGGTCGGTCATGCCATGAGGATGATTCAACAGTACAGCACTGTGGGTATCGGCTACCTGTTCCCCACCAATCATGGTTAACCCGTTAAGCGTGGTTTCCGTCGCCTCCCCCGTCTGCACAATTTCTAGATTATGTCGGGAGAATCTCGCCCCTAAACTAATCGCATTACAGGTATAACGGCTATTCCGGGCTTGAGTGACGGCTGTTTTACCAATGTGGAACCCATCAATCGCTTCTCGCTGATTCCGGGTATGGATAACTTGGGCGTCATCGTCAATCCAAATCTCTGTCACTTGGTTATTGAAATAAGGGCGATTTACCGGAATATCGGGACATCCTTCTACATTCGCCGCGTAATGTTCAATCAGATTCACCACCGAACCCGCTTCAGCAACCACCAGACAGCGCGGTTGGCAAATGACGGGTACGTCGTCAGTGGTGGAAATAAACAGCAGATGAATCGGTGTCTCGACTATTCTATTTTTGGGTATCCACACCACCGCCGCATCCGTGAGTCCCGATGTATTTAGGGCGGCGAAAACATCAGACGCGCCCTGTTGCTTGCCTAAATAATTGGGGATTCGTTCCTGATACGCCCCAGGTAAACCCGCCAAATTACCCACATACACCCCTTCAGGTAATCCACTCACCGAGGATAAATCTGGCGCATACACCCCATTGACAAAGACTAATCGACTATCCGGGGTTTCGGGTAGGGTGAGGGAGGTCAAGTCTAGGTGTTGCAGGAATTGTTCAAAAAACGCCTCCACCCCTTGAAAATTCACCGCCAATAACGGCGACAAATCCGTAAACCGCCATTCTTCATCTCGACGGGTAGGAATTGCCAATTCTTCCACAATCGCCGCCGCCTGGTAGCGCAGTTGTTGGAGAAACCTGTTTAAATTTCCCCCAACAACGGGTTCATCTTGGCGACATTGGTCTAATAACGCCATTAAATAGGAAATTTCCGGTTTCGCAGATAGTTGTATACTCATCAGACCATCACCTCAGCCGCCGCTTCTTCTTCTATCACCCACTCATAACCACGGGATTCTAATTCTAATGCCAATTCCTTACCCCCGGTTTTGAGAATGCGCCCTCCTGCCATGACATGGACATAATCGGGTTCAATATAATTGAGCATCCGTTGGTAGTGGGTAATCAAAATCATGGCATTGTCGGGATTTGCCAAATGATTCACCCCATTGGCGACAATCTTCAGGGCGTCAATATCCAAACCAGAGTCTGTTTCATCCAGAATCGCCAGTTTGGGTTCTAACAACGCCATTTGCAAAATCTCATTCCGCTTCTTCTCGCCGCCAGAGAAGCCTTCATTTAAACTGCGTTCTAAGAAGCTGGGATTCATCTTGACAATTTCCAGCTTTTCTTCTATGAGATCCTCAAAGTCAAACGTATCAATTTCCTCTAATCCCTGATGCTTACGGCGGGAATTATAGGCGACGCGCAAAAAGTCTAAATTACTGACACCGGGAATTTCTAAGGGATACTGAAACGCTAGAAAAATGCCAGATAATGCCCGTTCTTCGGGTTCGAGTTCCAGCAGATTTTGCCCCAGAAATGTCACCTCGCCACCGGTGACTTCGTAGGCGGGATGTCCCGCTAAAAGCTTGGAAAAGGTGCTTTTACCTGAGCCATTTTGCCCCATGATGGCGTGAATTTCTCCCGCCTTCACCTCTAGGTTTAAGCCTTTAAGAATTTGTTGTCCTTCAACATTTGCCGTCAAATTGCGGACGGATAAGATTACGTCGCTATTTTCTCTAATCATTGCTCGTTACTACAAGGTTTTGCCAATTCTGATAGATGAGATGGGATGGGATGTTCCAGACGTAGCATACTACGTCTCTACAATCGGGGCGGGTGTAGGGTGCGTAGGGTGCGTTAGCGAAGAAGCGTAACGCACCATTTCAAACGATAGTCGTGAAACCCGCCCCTACAGACGCGCCATGGTACTTTTCCAATCCTTAACCCACGGCTCCTTCTAATTTCAGACTCAATAATTTATCGGCTTCAGCGGCAAATTCCATCGGCAGTTCGTTGAATACATCCTGACAGAAACCACTGACTATCATGGAAACCGCATCTTCTTCTGAGATTCCCCGTTGGGTAAAGTAGAAAAGCTGATCCTCGCCAATTTTTGAGGTTGAGGCTTCGTGTTCAACCTTAGCCTGATTATTTTCGACTTGAATATAGGGGAAGGTATTCGCCTCAGCGGTATCCCCAATCAACATGGAATCGCATTGGGAATAATTCCGCGCCCCTTTTGCTTTCGGACTCACTTTCACTAATCCCCGATAGCTATTCTTGGAATTACCAGCGGAAATCCCTTTAGAAATAATCGTGCTACGGGTGTTTTTGCCAATATGCACCATTTTGGTTCCCGTGTCGGCTTGCTGCATATTATTGGTTAACGCCACGGAATAAAACTCACCGACAGAGTTATCCCCTACTAGAACACAACTGGGATATTTCCAGGTAATCGCTGAACCGGTTTCTACCTGTGTCCAGGAAATCTTGGAGTTAACGCCTTTGCACAAACCACGCTTGGTGACAAAGTTATAGATTCCCCCTTTACCCTTTTCGTCACCCGCGAACCAGTTTTGCACGGTGGAATATTTAATCTCGGCGTTATCCAGGGTGACGAGTTCGACAACGGCGGCGTGGAGTTGGTTGGTGTCGTACATCGGTGCGGTACACCCTTCTAAGTAACTCACCGAACTCCCTTCTTCGGCGACAATCAGGGTGCGCTCAAATTGTCCCGTGTCCCCAGTATTAATCCGGAAATAGGTGGATAGTTCCATGGGACATTTGACACCTTTGGGAATAAACACAAAGGAACCGTCACTAAATACCGCCGAGTTCAGGGCAGCAAAGTAATTATCACCGACAGGAACCACACTACCCAGATATTTCTGTAGCAATTCTGGGTGTTCTTGCAGGGCTTCGGAGATGGAACAGAAGATAACCCCAGCTTCGGCTAACTTGTCTTTAAATGTGGTGGCGACGGAAACGCTATCGAAAATCGCATCTACAGCAACGTTAGACAGTCGCTTCTGTTCAGATAGGGGAATCCCCAGTTTCTCAAAGGTTTCCAGGAGGGCGGGATCAACGTCCTCTAGGCTGTTCAGCTTTTCCGTTTTCTTTTTCGGGGCGGAGTAGTAAATGATATCCTGATAGTTGATGGGCGGATAGTTAACGTGGGGCCACGTCGGTTCCTCCATCTTTAACCATTGGCGATAGGCTTTGAGACGAAACTCCAGCATGAACTCCGGTTCATTCTTCTTGGCGGAGATCAGCCGGACTACGTCTTCATTCAAGCCACGGGGAATGGTATCGGCTTCGATATCGGTGACAAAGCCGTACTTGTAGGGCTGGTTGACTAATTTTTTAACGGTAGCAGTCATTCGCTTGTGTGTTCTCTCTTCTACTAAGGATAGGAGGTGGTTTGTTTCAGTGACCAGTAGGACAGGGTTTGGGCTGATTGCGGTAACGTTGCACTAGCTCTGTTACTAAAACAACACCTTTGTTGTTTAACTCTATTGTAGGTTATATTAACAACTAAGATGTTGTCAAAGTCAACTAAATTTCTTCTCTTGCCCTAAAACAAGTGTGATTTCACCCCAAAAGCCGATGACCACCACTCAGCAATCTTCTACCAAGCAAGACATTTTGCAGTATTTACTCAAACAGGAGCAAGCGATCGCCCATGCATTAGCGGAAGCTCTGGATATTAGTCCCCAAGCCATTCGGCGTCACCTGAAGGATTTGGAGGCTGAGGGACTGATAGAGTATAAGTCGGTATCCATGGGAATGGGGCGTCCTCAACATGTTTACCGCTTGAGCAAAAAAGGACGCGATCGCTTCCCTAACCATTATGGTGAGTTTGCCGTGTCGTTACTAGACACCCTGGAAGAAACCGTGGGTCGGGATCAGGTGAGTACCATCCTCCAGAAACAGTGGGAACGCAAAGCCATGGAATACCGCCAGCTTTTGGGTCAAGGTTCATTAGCCGAACGAGTCGCCAAATTGGTAGAACTGCGCCAAAGTGAAGGATACATGGCGGAATGGTATCCAGTCGAATCCAGCGATGCTAGCGAGCAGACCCATAAACAGTTTATTTTCAGAGAACACAACTGTGCGATTTCCAACGTCGCTGAATCCTTTCCCAGCGTCTGCGGACATGAGTTAGAAATGTTTGCCACTATCCTACCCGATTGTCAAGTCGAGCGCACTCACTGGATTAATCATGGAGAACATCAGTGTGGTTATTTGATTCAGGCGAAATAGTTGGTCATTGGTCATTGGTCATTCGTCCTTTGCTCCCTCATCTCCCCAAGAAGGGCGGGTTTTGGTCATTCGTCCTTTGCTCGCTCATCTCCCCAAGAAGGGCGGGTTTAGTTAAGTTATCGGTTGTGTGCCACAACGTTATGGGTAAAACCCGCCCCTACAAATTGGCTCTCCTTGCTCCCAGACGTAGCATGCTACGTCTCTACATGGCTCCCCCAGCTCCCTCATCCCCCCTTTCCTATGTCCCAACAACCGACAACACAATTTTTAAGTCCAGAGGAATCTGCTGCAGTCGATAAAGCGTTACTCGCATCCCATGAGAAGTTTTTAACCCGATTAACTATTTCATCCCTGCGCCTTTTAACCCATATTGCCCAAGACACAGGAGTGGCTGTTGAAGAGTTAACGCCTCAGCAGGTGATTGATTGGTTTGAACAAGACAGCAAGATTCGCCGCGAACAGGGAGCTGATGCCGCATTTTTGAAGTGGTGATTGGGTACTGCCACGCCACTAATACCAAGTTGCAGTCAAGGAGGTAATCTGTCATGCATCGGTATACAGACAGATCCCCGACTTCTTGAAGAAGTCGGGGATCTTGCTTAGATTAACCTAAACGACTAACTGATTAAAATTTGTTCAGAAAAAAATAGAACATTTCATCGTGAAGATCACGCTTCAAAAATTTACATAAATTAATAAAAATAAAATTATTCAAATAAATAAAATAAGTTTGCCAAGAATTTATAGATTGAGCAGGTAATTTTATGCGGATTTTACCTATTCGCCAGTGAAGGTTAATTATGATGGCGAGTATACAAAACTCGTGCGTAGAGGTAATTCCG
>NZ_JBKHHI010000099.1:0-18037 GCF_046539235.1 Coleofasciculus sp. | reverse complement strand
AAACAACATGATCCTGCCGAGTCTGAATCAAAGGAAGCCCAGGATGCCTCTGAACCCCCCAGCAATGAAGTAGAAAGTAAGGCGCAAGACAAACAAGTTCAGGAGATGGAGCAGCAGCCCCCTGGAGAATTTAATGCCGAAGCCTTTAAAGCTGCTGTAATGGACAAGGTGAACCAGGCGGCTCCCAAAACCCTAGAAGATGCTGATAAATTTAAAGACAATAATCTGCTTTCTTCGGTGAAGGGCGATATGTCCAATCAGGCGAAAGAAACAGCAGAACAAGCCGCAGATCCCGTTGCCGAGAAAACCCAGGAAGCGCCTGATACAAGTGGGATTGAATCCAAACAGGTAAAACCCTTAGAGCAGCCGGATGCAGGTTCAACACCAGGGGATATCGGTGCAGCTCAAGCCACACCGAAACCCAAACCGGAATCCGAAGTTTCTGCACCCATGCAAGCTGAGAGTCAGAAACTTGATCAGCAGATGGCTGAGGCTGATGTGACGCCAGAACAACTAGCGACATCCAATGAACCACAATTTGTGCAAGCTTTGGATGCCAAGAAAGGCGCTCAACAAAGAGCCGTTGAAGCACCACAGGAGTATCGTCAGCAGGAGCAAGGAACGTTAAATCAGGCACAGTCTGAAGCCCAAACGACCAGTCAAACCCAGCTCCAGGGAATGCATGGTGAGCGGGAGCAGCTCTTGGCTCAAGTGATGGGGCGTCAGGATGAAACAAAAACGAAGGATGAGCAGGAACGGGATAAAGTCGCTAAGGATATTAATGGGATTTACCAGGAGACTAAAACAGACGTTGAAGGTATCCTCAATGGTTTAGATACAGAAGTTACCAACCGTTTCAAGGTAACTGCTGATACCGCTAAACAAAAATTTGAGGACTATGTTGCTCCTCAGATGGAAGAGTACAAAAAGCGGTATGAAGGACCAGATGGTTGGGTTCGCTGGGGAAAAGATAAATTATTTGGTGTGCCGTCTGAAGTAACAGCCTTCTTTGATGAAGGACGTAATCAGTATATAAACGAGATAGATAAAGGTCTAACCGATATTGCCAACTATGTCAGTGAGCAGCTAAACAAGGCGAAAGAGAGAATTACTGAGGGCAGAGAAAACATTAAAGAGTACGTTGCGGGTTTACCGGAAGCGCTTAAGCAAGTCGGAACCGAAGCCGCGCAGGATATTCAGACCAAATTTGATGATCTAGAACAGAGTGTTAAAGATAAAGAGACGGAATTAGTCGATAAACTGGCACAGCAGTACACGAAGAATCTCCAGCAACTGGATGCTCAGATTAAGGAGATGAAGGCATCGAATCAACCCTGGTTTGCTCAAGCCTTCGATGCTATGGCTGGGGTAATCGACACGGTTAATAAGCTCAAGAACATGCTGCAAAACGTGTTAGCCAAAGCAGCGAGTGCCATTGGGTCAATTATTAAAGATCCGATTGGGTTCTTGGGGAATCTCGTCAGTGGTGTGAAGCAGGGGTTGGATAACTTTATTGCCAATATCATGACTCACCTGCAAGGGGGTCTAATTGGCTGGCTGACGGGTGCGATGGGTTCGATGGGGATTCAGTTACCCGATGATATCTTCAGTCTCAAGGGTATCTTCAGTTTAGTAACGCAGATACTAGGGATGACATGGAACTACATCCGCCTGAAGGCGGTGAAGTTGTTCGGCGAACCAATGGTTGCTGGGATGGAGAAGAGTGTTGAGATATTCCAAATTATCGCCAATCAGGGACCAATGGGACTGTGGGAACAGGTACAAGAGCAGTTCACTGACTTGAAGGAGACGGTAATTGAAGAAATCAAGGGGATGCTGATTACCCAAGTAATTACGGCTGGGGTGAAATGGATTATCGGGTTATTGAATCCAGCTTCAGCATTTGTGAAGGCGGCGATGGCAATTTATGACATCGTGATGTTCTTCATTAACCAGGGTAGCCAGGTGGTAGAACTGGTGAATGCAGTCATTGAAGCGATAACCGCGATCGCATCCGGTGCTATTGGCGGTGCGGCGAAGTTGGTAGAGAATGCTTTGGCGCGATCGCTCCCGGTGGTGATTGGGTTCTTAGCGTCGCTACTGGGTATTGGTGGTTTGGCGAAGAAGGTACAGAATATTGTCAAGAAGATTCGCAGCCGGATTGATAAGGCTATTGATAAGGTTCTGAAGAAAGCGAAGAGTCTATTTCAGGGTAAGAAAGGTAAAAAGGGTAAGGGTAATAAGGATAGTCGAACATACAAAGAAAAAGAGCGCGATTTGAATGCTGCGGTGAGGCAGGTCAAAAGACTTGCACAAAAACCAGAATCTACACCTGAATCTATTCAAAATCAATTACCAAAGTTAAAAGATGAGTATCGCCTCAATAAACTTGAACTTGTTAAAAATTCAGATAATATTTACCAGGTTCACGCTGAGATAAATCCTTCAATAACTTTACCTTTGCCGTCTCTTGCTCCTGGAGATGCGGCAGTGAAAGCCAAGCTACAAAGCCTAAATATCAAGCCAGTTGATGTAGATAAAATAATCAGAAGTCTAGAGAAAACAGGTGGAGGAGATGCTGTAGGTAAATATATCAAGTCAGGGGTTTTTGATAGTTTCGACGGCTACAAAGATTTGTTATCTAAAATTAAGCTGCAAACAGAGATACCCTCAGTTCTCCAAGCAATGCAGAAAGGCGACAGCCTTCTCAAGGCAGGACATACAAATTTAATTTTTGAAAGAGAACCCAAAACTCCTCCTCATTATGATGTTGATGTAGGTGTAGTAAAACCAGATGGCTCATGGTCAATGGTCTTCCAACTGAAGTATGTTGAAGGGACGGGAAATGTTTCTAAAAATGCCACTAAAGCAGCTAAGCAACTAGTAAATGCTCCAGGCACAGAAAAATGGGTGGAGATTCGGGTTCATAACGGTACTTGGAGTGACTTTAAGAATGAAGGAAGGGAAAAAGGTATCCAGACAACATTCAAAACTACCTACCCAAATGTTAAGCTGAGAATTATATTTTCTGATGGAACAGAAAAAATATATTAATTTTTAGGAGTAACCCATGATCGTTGATAAAGACATAGGAGCGGTAGCAGACTGGTGGTTTGAAGATCGTCGAAATATTGTCTCTCCAACTAGTCGCTCAGAATTGCATCAGCTCTTAAAAATGTGCCAGTCAGTAGCAGAAGTGCTTGAATTCTATCAACTTCTTAAACCATATAAGGTAATCTTCTCTGGCTGGCTAAGCTCTGACTCTGATAATAATTCACTAGTCCGAGTAGAGGAACCAGATGTTACTGTAACTATTCTAAATGTACCTAAGACAAAATCAATTTTAACTTGCTGCAATGAAACTTTAGATCAACTGGAAAAGAATCGTTCTTTTCTTTATCCTATTGATGTGGAGATACTAGGTACTGGAATTATTTTAGACGCTGATGGACAGGAATGTGAGCTACCTAATGTTACTTGGCTACTAGGAAAAACACTGGATGCTCATATCGTTGATGTATGTACCCAGAGTGATGCTTGGCTCCCCTACAATCTCAAAGCAGAGCCGCAGTTCGCAGTATGGGAGCGCAACGCACCACGATTGGAGGCAGCACTCCAAGAGATCCAAAAGCAATTAGGGTTCTTTCCAGTTACAGATAGTCACAGTGACTATGCCGTTATTCAAGGTTTCAAACTAACTAACCATACTGATATTGATGGTGAAGTTTTTCAGGTTTATAATTAGTTTTTATTTTTAGATTAAGACTTGTACCTTGGATTGCCACTTGAGCCACATTTCGTACTGTGAGTTGAAGTGCAACTCACATTCTACTCTTTGACTGTCACAAGCGGATAGTTCACTGGAACCGAAGGCTAAGTTCCGAAGGGTTTTTACCATATTATTCGAGGGGATTGGAATAATGTGATACTTTATTAGAGTTAAGAAATCAATACACAATTTGTGCTGTTATTAAACAGTGCTTGACCTTGATTACTCAAAGTATTAATGATGAATAAAATTTGCGGTTAATTAAGTTTAATTAAAAATGAGCAATACTGAAATTTTCCGATTGAATAGTGAACTCCTTTTACATACTGCAAATCAGTTTTTTGTAGAATTTCATTCTACTGTTCTAAGCTTAATCCAACGAAATGAAAAAATTATCGAGTGTCATCTTACCTTCCAAGTAACCCCCGAACTCTACCATCGCATCGACACCGAAGCCTTATTCAACCTCAAACCCGAAGTCCGCACCCCCCTCACCAACGGGAAATTCCAACCCTCACCCGACATCCAAATCGAAGCTAGCCTAAAACCCGACTTACTTCCCCTCCTCCTAGAAAAAGCCACCAACGCTGAAGAAGTCGCCGCTTACCTTGTAAACCTCAGTCAACAGCAAACTGAACAAACATCCGAGTCTACTAATGAAAAATCTGAAACACAGGCAACTGACAAATCACCCGATAATTTCCAATCCCCCTACTCCCTACTATCCACCGAAAGTTGGTTAGCTCTATCAGTCAAACAGCAACAGGAATCAGGGGAAACAGGCTACCGTACTTTTTGGTCTTATCTGAGTCCCCAAGCTTTATCCACAGAAACACCTGACTCTGAAGAAATATCTCAAGCTATTACCAACTTCTTTACAGATTTAGTCGGTGGTAGTCTGGATACTGTTGCGAAAGACTTCGCCAATGAAACAATCGGGGCAATATCTAACTTTTTTCAAGAATTAACTCAAGATACCCCAGAACCAACCCCTCAAGATACTATTACAACCCAACCCATTTTCTAGACAATGGTCAACTTCTTTACAGAAGATGATTGGTCTTATGCAAAAATTCAAGGAGAACCCGCTTTATACCTGGCATTTGAGGGAGACAATGGGAGTTGGAACTGTTACGCTAAAGCGAGAGAAAACGAAGAGCAATTTGTTTTTTACTCAATTTGCCCGATAAAAGTGCCAAAAACCAAGCGTCGAATACTGGGAGAGTTTATCGCTAGAGCCAATTATGGCATGATGATTGGTAATTTTGAATTAGACTTCACCGATGGTGAGATTCGCTACAAAACCAGTATTGATGTCGAGGGGGATAGACTCAGTTTTGCCCTTATCCAACAGCTAGTTTATGCTAATGTGACAATGATGGATAAATATCTACCTGGAATTAAGTTAATCCTTGAGAGTGGTATTTCACCAGAAGACGCGATTGCACAAATTGAATCCTGATTCCGATCATGTCCTGATGATTGCCCATAATTGCCATGCCATAAGGAGTTTACGCCATTTTGACTCAGGGTATTTGACCGGAGATGATCACCCCCACAGCTACTGACTCAACCATGCGATCGCGCGTCGAATCCATTCCTCGGCGTTGGGGTTTTTCGCCAGCAGTGCATCCTGACTAATCGCATTCAGCGCCTGCGTAATTTCGGCGGTTTCATATCCTAGGGCTAGTAGGGTCATTTCCACATCTTCTAAAATAGCGGGGGAGGGTCCCGTTGCACTGGCTGGAGTTTCCACACCCGCGAATTTTCGCCATTCAGATAACTTGGTTTTTAGTTCCAAGGCGATGCGTTCAGCGGTTTTGCTACCCACTCCCGGGGTTTTGGATAAGGCGCGAGTATTCCCGGTGACAATCGCCTGAACCAGACTTTGTAGTCCTAGGGTATCAATAAGTGCGATCGCTAATTGTGCGCCAATACCACTCACACTCACTAACTGGCGAAATAAATCCCGTTCTGCGGCGGATGCGAAGCCATAGAGGATTTGTTGATCTTCCCGGATTTGCAGGTGAGTAAAGACTTGTACCACTTGTTCAGATCCGATCTGAACCTCTTGGGATAGCTGTCGAGTAATTTGCACCTCATACCCGATTTGGTTAACCTCTAGAATCAGAGTAACTCGATTCCCATTCCCTTTCTGAATCGTCGCGACTGTTCCCTTGAGATAACTAATCATTAATTATAAGTATCCAAATTTAGACTGACCGTTACATCAGTAGAGACGTAGCATGCTACGTCTCTACACTGGTGGCGATCTTCCCTGTTCCCTCTTCTCCCATCACTAATCCCTATGCCAGAAATCCAAAATGATGCAGACCTTCTAATATACCATCTGCATAATGTGCCTGAGCAAAATAGTGATAATCTTTTTTATTCTCCTCATACCATTGACGCAGTTCGGGTCTAGCATTTCCCACAATAATACCCCGTTCTTCCCCAGCACTAAACAGGGCGATATCATTACCAGAATCACCACAGACGACTGTTTTTGTCGCGTCCATGTCCCATTTTTGCCGCAGGAATTGTAAGGCTAGACCTTTATCCCCTTTTTGAGGCAGAATGTCTAAGTCTTGACCTCCACTATAGATTAGCTTGACATCTAACCCTTTTTCTTTTAGAGAGGATTCAAGACGGGGCAAAAGTTCTGAGGAAATTTCTTCACTTAGCACATAACTGACTTTAAACGGACGCTGTTCGGTATCGGCTTGAGGAACTAAGTCAGAATAATGACCAGCCGTGGCGACAACCTCTTCCCGGTTCCACCCCTGTGACAGCATATCCGCCCATTCTTGATCAATGATTTCTTCCTTAGGATCGAAGCAAATTTCAGTGCCAACTGAGGTAATCAGCGCATCCGGTGACAGTAGGGACTTTTCGCTCGTCAGTTTCCGGTAGAGGGCAGGCGATCGCCCGGTAGCATAGACTATCTTAGTCCCATAGTCTTGGCGATGCTGCTCTAACTGCTGATTGAGTTCCTTGAGGGCATCGTCATCGCCAACTAGAGTGTTATCTAAGTCGGTTATGAATAAAAATGCAGTCATCACAATCTTGTGGATGATTAGAGTTTGCACCTGCATTATTTCGCATCAGCGTGGGATTAGCCAAGGGCTTTTGGATAAATAATCTTAAAAGTCGTTCCTTGTCCTGGTCGAGAACTCGTAGAAATCGCTCCACCAACTTTAGTCAGTTCTGTGTGAACAATATCCAAACCATACCCGGTTCCGGCTTTCAAATCTCGCTCATCCTTAGTAATAAAATCAGGATGATAAGCTGTTCGGCATTTAAACCTTAATGCCAACAAGGGCGAAATCCTTGGAGTGCGTTTAGCGAAGCCATGCCGCAGGCTTTGCATCTTGCTCGCTACTAATACCCAATTTAAAGGCATGACAGCTTACAGGAGTTCGTAGACGGCTTCTGGGGAAAGAAGTTGGGCTTGGGTTATTGTATTATTCGTATTATAAGCATCAATTCTTTACTTGAGAAACGATGTCTTAAGGAAACCGTAACATCAGGTAGGGGCGCAATGCTTGCGCCCAGAAAATCCGTAAAACTTCAACTCTAACGACTATTCTATCTCTGGTGGCAAGGGTGGGATCAAAGGTTCTAATTGAGCAATCAGCGTGGGAATATCTGACGTCACTACAGACCAAATTCGTTCTTGCCTAATCTCCTCATACTGATGAGCAATGACATTCCGTTGCCCGATAATATCACTCCAGGGAATTTCCGGATGAACTTGACGGAAATCCTCTGACATTCGCCTCGCCGCTTCGCCCAGAATTTCTAACTGTCGCTCAACTGCACTCTGAAGCAATATACTCTCTAGATACGCTTCATAGGATAAACCAGCCGTAAATTCTTGAAGGCGAATTGCTGCCTGTAACATATCCCAAAGATAACCCGATTCACGACTATTGGGCTGCATAAATCACCTGTTTTGTACTTAGAATTTCATAACGCCGGAAAGGATTACGTAAACACTCCTTTTCCACGAAATCAACCTCCCGACTAAACATCGTTTTCAGTTCTTCTTTCATCTTAATGATGTCCCACAGACTCCATTTAGCCTCCGGCGCAAAACTGACCAGTACATCCACATCACTATCGGGGCGAAAATCATCTCGTAAGATAGAACCAAATAGGGCAAATTCAGTAATTTGCCAGCGCTGGCAAAACGCAGCAATCTGTTCTGTTGATACCTCAACCTTTGGGCTAATCGTCGTCATCTTGTTTGTAGTAAGGGCTTTAGCCTTATATTTTATTAGCGTTATATTCCCATATTAAACCTTGAACAGTAAACCCGAAAATCGGCAAAATCATTGAACAATGGTGCGTTACGCTTCGCTAACGCACCCTACTAAAATGGTGGCATGGATTTAACCATTAAGGTTGTAGGTTGGGTTGACGCAAGAAAACCCAACGGAATCTAGGGCTAAGGTTCCCTACTACAAGCCGAATCTAATTCATCAAATAAGGTGTGCTAAGCCACTACAAAGGTGACATACTCCCTCCCATAAGTACGTCAACCCATTCCTAAACTATTCTTTAAACCGTCACTCCTTCTAATTCCTCATCCGTCAACTCATACAACGCTTGCAACTTCTGTAACTTCTCATCACTCGGTTGCCAAAATCCTCGTCCACTTGCTTCCAACATCCGGGCGACAATATTGCGAAATGCCTCAGGATTTGCCTGTCTTAACTTCTCTGCCATTTCTGCATCTAAAGCATAAGTATCTGCTGCTTGATCATACACCCAATCATCTGTAAAATCTGCGGTTCCTCCCCAACCCATTAATGCCGTCATCCGTTGGGAGATTTCATAAGCACCACCTGAACCCTGATTTGCCATTGCTTCTGCCCATTTGGGATTCAGCAATTTAGTGCGATATTCTAATCGCAGTAAGTCATCTAATTTGCGTGGAGTTGTATCTTTAGAAAAGCTTTCTACAAAACTGGCACTCACTTTCTTTCCCCGTTGTTTCTCAGCCGCTTTTTTCAATCCCCCAGTATTGGCATAGTATTCCTGAATATCGGTTAAACCGTATTCCACGGAGTCAATTTCCTGAACCACCTGGCTGGTTGTTTTTAATAGCTGAGTTAGAACTTCCGGACGCGCTTGTCCTTTATCTTGACGCCCATAACTAAATGAATTGCGACTTTCCCAGGTTTTGCCTAATTCCTCTCCCGATTCCCAGTTTCCATCGGTTACTTGGTCATTGACTAAGGAACCAAAATCGCCAGCCGGGTTAGAAAATAATCGGGCGGAATTATTATTGATTCCTTGGGCTTGTAAGGCTAAAGCATGTTTACGAATAAAATTCTGGTCTTCCGGTTCCTCAGCCGCCGCCGCCCGTTTAAATAAATCATCGAGTAATTCCATAATATTCACAAAACTATCTCGGAAAATACCGGATAGATTTGCCAATACATCAATTCGGGGATGTCCCAATTCGGCTAAGGGTTTTAACTCATAGCGGACAATTCGCCCCGTTCCTTCTTTGATGGGTTCTGCACCCACTAATTCCAGTAAAATTCCTAAGGATTCTCCTTTGGTTTTAATTGCATCTAATCCCCATAACATAACCGCCACAGTTTCCGGATAGTCTCCCTGTTCTTGGAGGTGTTGGGTAATAATTTTTTGAGCAATTTCTCGTCCTCGCTGATATGCCCCTGGTGAGGGCATCCGATAGGGGTCTAAGGCATGAATATTTCGTCCTGTAGGTAATACGCCTACACCATCTCGTAATAAGTCGCCACCCGGTGCTGGGGGAATGTATTCTCCATTTAATCCCCGTAATAGGTTGGTCAGTTCATCGGTGTTTTGCCTTAATAAATGGGCAATTGTTTCTATTTCAGTAGCAAGGGAATCCGATTCGCCTTTTTTATCCTTAACTAGAGAGGTGGTCGATAATGGAGTCGTTTTATCATCTCCTATTTTATCCATTACCTCCTTGACTAAATCCGCTGTGCCATTATCGCCAAAATAAGCGTTTAAGTAGCTAGCCAATGCTTCTGATTTCGGGGGTTCGCCCAAGGTATGTAATCCGGATGAAAATAGGCGTTGTTCTACCACTTGCAAGTATTCATACAACTTAACCAGATAATGATTAAATGCCTCAGCACTGAACAATCGCACATTATCGGGTGTGAACGGAATCCCTAATTTTTTCGCTTCATCAAAGGGACAATCCCTATCTAAGCCACTATCCACAATTTTCTGACAAATGTCAGGTTTCAGGGCGTAATTTTTATCGGGGTCTTCTCGGTACTCAGCAATTAAATCTCGCAGTGCGACTAATTCTTTATACAATCCTGACCGCCCATAGGGGGGGACATTATGAGAAATTAGAACGCCATATCCGCGCCGTTTTGCCAAAATAGATTCCGAGGGATTATTGGCAGCATAAATATAGAGATTGGGGATATCGCCCAGCAAAATATCCGACCAGGAATAACCTGTATTGCCTAAAGGAGAACCCGGTAACCATTCCACGGTGCCATGCATACCAAAGTGAACCACTGCATGAGGGTTAAACTCATGTTGTAGCCATTTATAGAATGCGGCATATTGAGGATGAGGGGTCATATCCCGTTCAAACATTAACCGCATCGGATCACCTGAAATACCTAACGGCGGTTGCACACCTATCCAAATATTTCCTAATTGAATTCCGCCAACTTGGAAGTCATCGCCGTAGGTTTTAATCCCGGTTCCGGTGAGGGATTTCCACTGCTTTTCGATGCGAGTGGTGAACAGATAGCCGAGCCATTTTTCTAGGGTTTTAACGTTGACGGAGTTTGTCGGTGAATCCTCATGACTCATCGCTTCATCGGCTTCTTTAACCCGACGGATAAGTTCTTCACCATCTTCCGGTAACTCGCCAACGGTATAGCCTTGCTGCTTTAGGGCGTGGAGGACTTTCAGGAGCGATCGCGGTACATTAAGTAAAGCTGCTGTTCCTGTCGCCCCATATCCGGGCGGGAAACCATAGAGAATGATGGAAATTTTCCGTTCTGAGGCGGGTGTCTGTCTCAGTTCAATCCAACGTTTCAGGCGTCCAGTTAACCGTTTCACCCGTTCGGGAATCAGATAAATATCCTCTCCCACCAATCCCCCCAAGGGAACCGTGTCAATTGCCCCATCTAATTCCGGTAATGCATATAATACGACCGATTGCAAGCCACCAATTCCTTGTCGCGTCCAAGAGTGAATATCCTGAATTAGTAACGGTGCGGCGACAAGATAGGGAACATTCTTGGCTGTGAGGATGCGTTTTGCTACCTCAACTTGACGCCCTGCCTCCATAGAACCGGCGGGTCCTCCGACTAATGGAAAGCCAATTGTAGAGACAATTGCATCAACTTCAACAGCGTCTTTTGATAAGGATAGTGTATCAATTTTACCCTGTTTGCGTTGGGCAGTTTCATCCGTCGAGGTCAGCCAATCTCGCACCGCCACATGTCCTTCCACACCATTAATAAAGATAGGGACGGGAATTAATCCAGCGTTCTCGAAATGGCGAATTAATTGGGGAATATACGGTTGTTTAGAGACAACATGTTTGCGGTAGAGGAGAATACCAACAACAGGAAGAGATCCCCCCCAGCGCCCCTTAATAAGGGGGGAGTCAGAGAAAGGGTTATTTGGTTTTTGCTGATACCACTCCAAATAGTGGCGTGGCGAGGTAAAGTACCCGTCATAGTCGGGATGTAATAATCCCATGTTGGGGGTTTCGACTGGTGGGGGAATGTCTCCAACTTGTAATCCTAAGTATTTTTCAGCGAGTACCCAAAACATTGAAGCCACGTTTTCGGAACCGCCAGCATTCCAATACCCGTAGATAATCAGCCAGTTGCGTAAATCCTGAACTTTTTTCGCTGGAATATACTTCAGCAGCTTGGGACCCGTCTTCAAAAAGCTGATATAACCCGCGAGTTTATCTTCTTCTCGTCCATTACTAAATTTATCCAGAATAAATTTAATTGGCTTGGGCATTCCTTTGGGCTTATCGCCAATTTTAAACGCCCCGATTTGAGTCAGACTCATTAATTCGAGGGCGGATTCAAAGACGAGGCGGATGGGGATGTGTTGAGTTCTCTCCCGCAGCCATAATACTTGGTCATAATCAAACAGCAGACTGGCGAAGAAGACATCAGCATCCTGGAGGGCGGCGGCGACGATATCCGGTTCTGTGGTCAAGGATTGGTCGCTAAATACGCGAATATCCAAGTCTGGACAGCGCTTAGTCGCCCAATCAGCCGCTTGGCGATACAAGTCGGCGTTGAATGATTCAAACCCAGCGATTAAGACGATGCGTTTCATAGACCCAAGCCCGAACGATTTCTTCATACTTCAATCTTAATGGGTCTGGGGGATAAAATCCTGTTTTGTCTAGATTGTTCCAGATGTTGTATGCAACGTCCATACAGGATTTTAGCGACTTCAACCTAAGGAAACAAGCTTAAACGAATCCATAGCTGCCGTGCCGTTACTTGTGCTTGACTGTTCATCTCTAAATGAGTGATCGTTACTCTTGCAGTAGGTGTTTTAGCCACAAGTGTTCCCGAATCACTGTCTACTTGGAAATGGTCGTCCCATAGATCTTGCCTTGGGTGAAACAGAGGAACGTCCTGATTGGATTCAGGATCGAGTCCACTGATACGAGTTCCTTTACGAAGATTGCAAGAACGACAAGCGAGAGCGAGATTGAATTCGGCATCAACGCCGCCTCGGTACAAGGGTATGATATGTTCGACTTCAAAGGGGAAATTGAAAACTAATTCAGGCGCATGACAATATTCACATCGATGAGTAGCACGGTCAGCAACTAAAGTATAGAAAGAGTTCATTGGCTCAATTGCTGTACCAAAGCTGCACTTCGGGCTGTGGCTGCTTTCAATTCAGCCTCGACAAGACTATCCAGTTCAGCTTGTTGTTCTGGAGGTAGCATCTGTCCGCGATCGCGTGCTGTTCGCCATCGATTCATCAATTCAGATAAACGCTGTTGTTCAAAGGCACTAAAAAACCAGTCAGGACGAAAACTCTGGAGAATTAGTAGGGTATCTAATTCATTCCCTTCTAACTGAGCGGTCAATGCATCTAGCGCTTCACCTGCGGTTTTACCTGTTGATTGCTTGTTACCTGCAATCGCTCGATAAAGCCTCTCACCGCTCGCATCGGATACTGGTAAGATAGCAACTGTCGTCATGTCTTTACCGGAGAGTCTGTTGTTCACCAATTATAGTTGGTTCAAGGCTGTTAAAACCCCTCCCTAACCCTCCCTAAATCAACCCCTCCCTAACCCTCCCCTTGCCAAGGGGAGGGAACTCGAACAGCTAAAATCGCGGAACTACACAAACAAAGTCCGCCGAGGCGGACTCAGGAAAAATCAGGGAATTATTCACCATTTACAGAAGTTTGATATTCGAGAAATTAAACTCCTGAACGGACTCTTTTCCATCGGTTTCTGTACGAATAATCCGCTGGGTCAGGATAACATAGTCGCCAACCTTTTCGTAATTATCTTCAAACACACTTTTACCGCCCTTTTGTTCACCCGTTTTGGGGTCATGGTAGACGGAATCATAACGGTGAGAAAGATAACCTTCGCCTGTGTTGTGGGAACTAAAGGTGTTAATCGTGACGACAACGCCGTGGATGTGACGGTGGACGTGGGTTACTTCATTATCACGGACTTTATAGCGATCGCCTTCTGATTTACCACCCATTAACAGTTCCACAGCACCCGTCTCATCGGTATCTCCGAAGGTGAAGGTATTCTTTCCGTGGGTGTCTTCAAAGGAACGACGAACCCGGTGAATCGCGGTTTCCCAGAGTTGAGAGTGAATCGCTTGCTTGGCGTCTTCGTCTTCGACATCGAAGACTTCTGCTTTCATATCCGGGTTAACCCGAACCTTCCCAGTAACGACCTGATCATCCTGTTTGAATGTCACATCTGCGGTGTAACCGGGGAAGTTGTGATCCCAGGTGTAGCGGTTCTCATACGCCGCCCGAAAGAAATCACGAGCTGATGTTTGAACTCCAACCATCTGCCTCTCCTGTCATTTTAGTTGCTGTAAACTAGCATAGTCGGGACTATCTAACTTGTATAGACCCCAAGTGGGTACTGTCTGTGTCAACTACCCCATCGGGGAGATAGGGGAAAATAGTGAGTGGTGCAAGATGTGAGTGAAACGGCAAAGATTTTAACATCAACCCCGTTTATTGACTTACAACTTCTAATTTATAGGTGAGACAATTTTTAACCTTTTAACCACAGGAATTATAGCTTCAGTTGTCAGGATAAATTGCTTTCTAATAAAAGGAGAAGTCATCGCAGACAGAAGACCCCCATAATCCAGGTTAAAATTCACTTCATCTCCAACTTGTAAATTGTGGTTCTTGCCGTCGAGAATAATATGATCACTGCTAGCTCCTAGTATTTCTAGCTTTTTCTTCGATTTCAAGCTAGATACCAGAACGTCCTGCCTTCCCAAAGCAATAATCACTCTCTGGCTAATTCCTCGATCTGAGAAACTAGGAACGTTTCCAAAAGCATCTTGACAGATCTCGCCAAATGGTATGGAGGGCTTTGTCTTGGACTCAATAACTTCGGCAACGAGTTTGAATGCCTCTGTGTGTAAACCTGGAATCGCTTTTCGGTTCACAGTTTCGCACCCTAAAAGGATGGATTCACCCAAGCGAAGATTGTTGATATTGCCGATATATTGAGCAGATTTATACCATTCATAATTAGCTGAATTACCGCCAGATATTATTTCCAAATTAATCCGAAATTCTTTTTTGATACTATTAACCAGTTCAGACAATTTATGCATATTTTTATTGTCTGGCTTTACTCCACCATAACAAGCCAAATTGCAGCCAATACCAACAATTTCTATATGGGATAAAGAAAGAATTTTTCTGATAAATTGAGAAAGATCACCAGGAAGTACGCCTTCCCGCAGATCTCCCAACTCTACCATCACAATTATTTGATGATTTCTATTATGTACTTTTGCATAATAGGAAAGTTGCTTAATCGTCTCGATTTCAGTGTTTAGACTAATGTCTACACTTGTAACCACAGCTTCAGCTTGACTTAAAGGAGTGCGTAGAAGCACAAACTGAGTGGATATCCCAGCATTTTTCATTTTTTGAATGTTTTCAATGCGAGAGTCAGCAATAAATCTGACTCCACCTTGAATCATTGCCTCGACAATAGAAGGTTCTCCTAGCACTGCTTTGGAGACTCCCATCAATGAAATTCCTCTGTGCCCATAAAGTTCACATAGCATTCGGGCATTGTCCCGTATTTGAGATAGGGAAATTTCTATCCTTGGCATAAACAATTTCATTGATTATTTCCAGACGATTACGTCTACCTCATTCCCAATACAGGCATTTTTTCTAAAGTCTTCCGCTTGATAATTTGATTCAGGTTGGGAAAATGATCACCTAAAGCTTGAATGATTTTTTGGCATCCATGATTCAAGACATCCATTGTCGGCAATTGAAACTGCCTCTCATAATCCTCTATGATTGTCAAAATCTCTTCATCTGCTAGGTTTTCATGGCTTAATGCAATCGCCATAACTTTAGCTGGAGAAATCGCTTCAATCAGTTTAATCTCGCTCTCAACAGTTGGCATTGGCAAATGAGGAAAATCGCACCTAAATTTCCTAGCTGGTGGATGTTGAAGGATAATACCATCGGGCATACTTCCTTTCAAGATGCCGATAGAACCCATAAAAGCGGGATGACTAACGGCACTCTGTCCCTCAACTAAAATGATGTCAGGACGTTCGTTGTCAAAGGCTTGAATAATAGAGTTTTCTATTTCACCAATCACAAATTGGGAAATCAAAGCATCAATCGATATGCCATACATTGCTCCCTGCATCAAAGCAGTTTGACCCGTCGCTACCAATACTGACTTTATGCCGAGAGTCTTGAGGGACTTGTTGAGTTCTATTGCGGTTGTCATTTTGCCGCAAGCACAATCTGTACCTAATATGGCGATTACAGGTACATTAATTTTAGAGAGTTGACCCGTAAAGACGTGCAAATCTTGTAATTGTGGAGGTTTTCTGATATCTTTAATTTGGATATTATTTTGGGCAGACATCTGGGTAAACTCTTGATCTTCAGAGAAAAACTGATGAAGACCGTTAATGATATCCATTCCTTTTTCCATGGCTTCTAAGATAAGAAGCCGTTCTGCCTGGGATATAAAGGCATCTAAAGGAGCTTTGCCATAAATGTAACAGTTGGGAACCTCTGAAAGGTTAATTAATGCTTCATTTAAATTAGCAAAAATGGGTATACCATTCTTTTCTTGCCCTAATTCTTCCCCTGCATCTTTACCCGCTCGTGAACTATCAATCACCCCAACAATTGTATACCGTTCAGAGTGTCGAACCAACCCAGCAGCAGTTTTTCCGTCGGCTAAACTAAATTGATTTTCGCAGTAAACTAAAGCCGTTTCTTTTCTGATTGTCATTTTAATTAGTTTCTTTCAATTTTTTTTCACTAATCATCATATTTTTGGGGAATTGCCAAGCCTCTCGACAATTTATAATTTTATCTACATACTTGAAAGCCTTTCCTGGTAAGCTTCCTGTTAAATCGTATTGGAGAAACTTCTGTTTAAGCTAGCCATTTCAACCACAGCCTCTCGGTGAAACTGAATCACACAAGAGGCTGATTCCCGATAATGGATACGGGTACAGGTAGATACTTTTAGTGTGATCGTGTTGGGGGTCGAATCCAGTAAGCGTTGCACTGTACAGGGTTGCATCTTATTCTTGCAGTAAGCAATGATGCGATCGCCAACTTTAATATCGAGTGCTTGAATGTTCATTAATACTTCTCCTTTCCTTTGGGTCAATGAGTTGTTGAGATTAGGGAACTCTTAACTGCTTAACAGGGAACAGTAAGGGTTTGAGGGTGATTTGCAAAAATTAATACAGTACCATTTTCTTGTGTCCGACTACTTAGTACCTCTTCAGAGTAGCATATAAAAACCTCAAATTATATCAAAGTTAAATTTCCATCGTCAAGATAATGTCGCTATACTGATAATTACTGTTCACCCAGAGTAAAAAATGTTAATTCAGCTTAAGTTAACAAAGCCGCTCCAAGCCCTAACTAACCTGACAATTGGTCACAACCGACAGAGTACAGCCCGGTTAACTCTTAGGCAAGGGATGATGATGAACCTTACTTGCCCTTGTTGTTCAGATATTTTACTCCGTCATATTAGTTTGGCAGGACTTTACTGGCGATGTAGCTCCTGCCATGAAGAAATGCCAGTCTAGAAACCGACGATCAAAAGCGTCAGCATCGGGAGAGATTCTGCGCCTTACCCTTGCCTAGCTGCGCTAACACTTCGCTATCACTTCGTTCAAAATGATAGATTATGACCGTGCCAAGTACGATGAACCGTTCTCTCCACAGTTTTTTCCAAGCGATCGCAGATGCTCGTGATGAGCAGGAACTTCGCCTGCAAATCATGGACGAATTAGGGGAGCATTTTCAGGCGCAGTATTGGGGGCTGTGTCTGCTCAACGAAGATTCTCACGCGGCTGAGGTGCAGATGCAAGGGGGAGCGGATACGGAGGGGTTTGTCGCCGATTACAATAAGCTGGCGCGAAAAGTTGATCCGGTGTTACGCTATGTCATCGAACACCATGCTCCCGCCCATGAACAACTGGTATTCTCTCCAGAGGTTTGGAAACAATCTGAACTGTACCAGAATTGTTATGCTCGCTACGATCACGAGCATGTGATGATGGGTCCGATTGTCAGTGGGGGGCGTTTGATGGGTGGGGTATATTTTGCCCGTGCTTCTGATGCACCTGCGTTTGATTATAAAGACTTGGCTGACTTAACCGGATTATGCTTGCATTTATCCTCACGTCTGGCTACCTTGCGATCGCAAGCCAAAAAATCCCCGTCTCTCGTCGCTAATCGCCTCACTCCACGGGAACGGGAAATTGCTGATTTAGTTGCCAAGGGGTTGACAAATGCGGAGATTGGTGCTGAACTTTGGATTACCCAAAATTCAGTAAAACAGGCGCTGAAACGGATGTTCCGTAAGTTGAATGTATCAGCGCGTGCGGAGTTAGTGGCGCGATTGCAAGATACTGTGTAGAGACGTTGCCTGCAACGTCTTTACCATCGGGTAAGAAAAGGGTTCAATCATGTCATACAACCCTAGATATTGCCAGAAGGAAATCAGTT
>NZ_JBKHHI010000098.1:0-18052 GCF_046539235.1 Coleofasciculus sp. | reverse complement strand
GGGTCTTATTGCTCCCCCTTTCCCCCCACAGTTAGATAAATTTCAGGCTGATAGCTAAACTCAGCTAAAGCTGACTAGAGGTTTTAACCTGTTTTAACAGGTTTTAGCTTTTAGCCGGAACTTGAGTTCACGGCTTTCTAGATCAATTTGACCGCTTTCAGACCAAAAAACAAGGCTAGGGCGACACCCGTAGCACCACCGAGGATTAAAAAGTAGGCAATAATTCCAGATCCAGACATTTACCGTTCTCTCAAAAACGTCTTACTGTAGACCATTAAATCATTAAGTGGGATAAAATACAGCCCACAGTTGCTAGAGAAAATCAGATGAAGTCAGTGATTCGGGTTGAAGTACCGCCACAGTCTTACGATATTGCGATCGCGCCGGGAAGCTTGGATGATATTGGCGTCTGGATGAGTCGGCTGAAACTGGGGAAGCAGGTTCTCCTCGTCTCCAATCCAGTCATTTTTCGCCGCTATGGGGAACGGGCGATCGCGGCGCTGAAGTTAGTCGGCTATCAGGTGTCTCATTGTACCTTACCCGCAGGCGAACGTTATAAAACCCTTAAATCCATTCAAAAAATCCACGACGCTGCCCTCCAGAACCGCTTAGAACGCTCTTCAACCCTGGTGGCATTAGGGGGAGGCGTAATTGGAGATATGACCGGGTTTGCGGCGGCTACCTGGTTACGGGGGATTAATGTGGTGCAAGTTCCCACCTCCCTGTTAGCTATGGTGGATGCAGCTATTGGCGGTAAGACAGGGGTAAACCATCCCCAAGGCAAAAATTTAATTGGTGCATTTCACCAACCCCGCTTTGTGTTAATTGATCCGCAAGTCTTACAAACCCTACCCCCACGAGAATTACGGGCGGGAATGGCAGAGGTGATTAAATATGGCGTAATCTGGGATGCTGAATTATTTACTAAGTTGGAGAGTACAAAGCGTCTCGACCAACGGCGGTATTTGGATGAGGAATTATTGTCCTTTATTTTATCCCGTTCTTGCCAAGCCAAAGCCGATGTTGTTAGTCAGGATGAGAAAGAAGCCGGAGTAAGGGCAATTTTAAATTATGGTCATACAATTGGTCATGCGGTCGAAAGTTTAACTGGGTATAAAGTGGTTAATCATGGAGAAGCGGTGGCGATTGGCATGGTGGCGGCGGGTCAAATTGCGGTAGAACTTCAGATGTGGACACCCCAGGAAGCCGCACGTCAAAAGGCGTTAATTGAGAAAGCCGGATTACCAACTCAGTTACCACCGGGACTGGATATTGATGCAATTATTGATACCTTGCAAACCGATAAGAAAGTCAAAGATGGCAAAGTGCGATTTATTTTGCCCACTGAAATCGGTCATGTCACCATAACCGATCAAGTTCCAGCCGATGTCATTCGCCAGGTATTGAATTAGGGACTGCTGAATCAGGCTTGTGGTGGGGAGAGGCAATAGGGAACAGGCAATAGGCAAAAGTTTTAACCCTCTGTTGAGGGAAAATTGGTAGAAGAGCAATACTTTCTTTCAAATAACTACGGACATGATATGACGAATGACGAATGACAAATGACAAATGACCAATGACCAATGACTAACGACGATAAAACCCTTGTTCCCTTGCCATAGAAAGCGCCATGTAAAGAATATTCTGCCGTTCAATGGCAGGAAAGCTAATCATATAAATCATATCGTTTTGCTGCCACATCACCGTTGAGAAGGAGTAGGATGGATTTTGAGATGGTCCTTCAAGCAAATATCCAGCCACATTAGGCGTTAAAGTAATGCGATCGCCTAGGGTTTCATGACGTTGGAGATCAAGCCTCGCACTCGCCGACTGCTTGGGGTTGACCGAAAAGCTACCCAGTAAGCAGGAATTCGGACTGCGATCGCAGGTAAACAGACTCACTGTATAACTTGGGGGGGCTTCCGAGGGAAAGACACGCACAATCAGTTGGTTTGGATCAATATCCAACAGATCATTCACTCGTAACTGAGTAGGTAGGCGCATAGCTAACCCGACAGGCAAATTTTTTTGGATACGTTCCATAAACGGAATAAACACCGGTGCTGGTTGGGCTGCAACCGTTACCGCCAAACTGAAGACACCGAGGAACAATGAAACTCCCCAGAAGCAATGTTGCCAAATTCGGTAGAACACTTCGACTAAACCCTTGTTTTAATCACTATTTTTACTTTAAAACTTTTTATTTCATCGTTTTCATCTCTGATCGGTTAAGGCAGTTTAGTCACATCAGGGCGAAAAAAACGATAATCGTGAAACCCACCCCTACTTGCGGAAAAACGCTTTTATCCCTCATCCCTCCGCCTCAGCCGTTTTTATGAAGAAAATATTAAGCTATCCTAAAATTGGTTAAGATCGTAGAACTTAGCCCCTGATCGCAACGGGTAAACGCCTTCTCAGCGTGAACTTGCACATTGCCCAAATGCTTAATCCCTTTTTCCCGCCTCTTACCTGGAGCGCAACCACTCTAACCACTCTTTTGTTGCTATGTCGTAAAAAACATCGCTAATGTCCCAACCTGCCAACATAGACAAGACTTACGCAGCAACCCTAGCCATAGTAGGGGAAATTACCCAATTCTCCCTACAGGTAGCGCTTGCACTCCTCCTTGGCGTAAGTCCAAATAGAGTGATAAAAATTAATCCTGGTGGCAGTAAATCTAACCAGAGAGTAGGTTTATGTACAGGCGTACCTACCCTTAGCAAACATTGGTCTTATTGGGTTAACCAGAATATTACACTAAAGCCGTTCTTTAAACAAGGGTTGACCGATTCGTTTAAGCTATCTACACATTGCCCTATCTTGAAGCCAGGATGGGGTTTACTCAAGGAGAGGACATGCATGATAGAACTGGAGTCATAAAATCCATGACAATGACATAAAACGAGTGCATCTGGCTTTGGCGAGGGTAAGGAGTAAAATTTAATGAAAACGCTAGTATTGAGTAACACAACAGTCAACCTTCTTGAGCAACTCTATCCAGATCGTCATATTGATTTGGCGACTAAAGCAACCTTTGAGGATTTAACTCGCTTAGCCTCTAGCGTTGTCCAAACCCCGATCGCACTCATCAGTCTTAAGGATGCCAAAGGTCAGTGGTTGCCATCACCAGTGGGTTTAGAAGCCGATTCCACACCGCAGTACTTAGAATTGTGTGGTCAAATCCTGCAATGTTTGGTAAGGGAAGAGAAGTCGCTATTAGTGGTCGAAGATACTCTAGCCTCGGATAAATCCCCAACAACTTCACTCCCGATCCGATTTTATGCCGCCGTTCCCTTAGTCACCCCTGACGATGAAACGGTGGGTATTTTATTAGTTATCGACCGAGTTCCGCGACAGTTGACAGTGCAACAAAAGGATGCCCTAGCCGGATTAAGCCGACAGGCGATCGCGCAGTTAGAGTGGCAAAAGAAAGTAATCGATTTGGAAACCCAAGTAAATCAGTGTCAACGCCTGGAAAAAGCTTTGCAAACATCCCCAAAAAACCTGGTTGATATAAAGGTGGCGCTGGATCAAGCGTCAATTGTCGCGATTACAGATCCTCAAGGTAAGATTAGTTACGTTAACGATAAATTTTGCCAGATCTCGCACTATTCTAGGGAGGAACTTTACGGCGCTGACCATCATTTACTTAATTCGGGCTATCACTCACCCCAGTTTTTTCAGGACTTGTGGAACACGATTTCTCAGGGCAAAATCTGGCGTGGTGATATTCAGGATCGCGCCAAAGACGGCAGCCTATATTGGGTAGATACCACCATCGTCCCGTTGGTAGATGCCCAAGGTGTTCCCTATGAATATATCTCAATTTGTAAGGATATCACCGAACAAAAACAAGCCAAGGTTGAACGGGATCGCTTTTTTACCCTCTCACCTGATTTGATGGCGGTTATTGGCTTCGATGGTAGGTTTAAGCGAATTAATCCCGCCTTTGAAAAAACCTTAGCCTATAGTCAAGATAAACTTCTGTCTCAATCATTCCTCGATTTCGTCCATCCTCATGATCACAGCGCCACATTAACCGCTTGGCAAACCCTTTTAAGCAGTCCGTCAGATATTTACTTTGAGCATCGTTACCGATGTCAAGATGGATCTTATAAATGGTTGGCTTGGAAGTGTTTGCCTTTAGCCGAAGCGGGTGTCGTCCATGCGATCGCCCGTGATATTACCAACACCAAACAACGAAAAGCCAGTCTGCTAGAACGATCGCGTCTGTCTACCTTAGAAGCCGATATTGGCGCTGTTCTCGTGGGACAAAACGGCAGTCTGGGTGAAAGCCTTAAACGCTGTACCGAAGCCATGATCCGTCATCTGAACGCCCTGGGTGCTGGGATTTGGACAGTGGCGGGGATCACAGACGAGACGGAAATGCCCTTAGTTTTAGAATTGCAGGCGAATAGTGGTGAACAATTACCCACACACCTATTCCCTCAACGCATCCTTACCAACCAAGGCTTAATCGCCAAAGTCGCCCAAACCCTGAAGCCAATTCATCGTCCGATCTTAACGGCGGGTAATGACCTGTCCAACAAAAGCTTTATCGGGATTTACCCCCTGATTGTTGAATCTCACCTGGTTGGATTTATTGCCTTACAAAGTTGCCAACCCTTCTCTAAAATTGTGCAAGGGGTATTAGGATGGGTAGCTAATGCGATCGCGGTAGCCATTGACCGGATTTGGGTACGCGAAGAACTCCTCAGTCGCCGGGAAGCCTTACTGTTTCAGTTAGCTAGCCAAATTCGCAATTCCCTAGAACTCGATACGATTCTAGACATAGCCGTCACGGAAATTCGGGGATTGCTGGAGGTTGACGGCTGTCACTTTTTGTGGTTAAGTTACAACTCCGATCAACCCCGTTTAAGCGTTACCCATGAAGCGCGAGATCCGAATTTACCCAGTTTATTAGGAGACTGTCTTCCCCCACAACTTACCCCCTTAGCGGACATTATTAACCGATTACATCCCCTGCGAATTGATGATGTCAGCCAAACCCAAAACTTAGCCCCTGAAACCCGATCGCTACTCGCTGATTGGGGAATTACCTCAGGATTAGTGTTACCGCTACAAACGAAAACCGGACAACTGGGGGCGATTATCTGTAGTCATTATCAGGGTTCGCGCCAATGGAGCGATCGCGAAGTCAAATTGCTGCAAGCGGTAGTGGATCAACTCGCGATCGCGATCGAACATGCAGAATTATTTGCCGAAACTCGGGCGGCGGCGCAAGCGGCTCAAACCCAGGCAAATCAATTAGAACAAGCCTTATACGAATTGCGGCAAACCCAATCCCTGTTAATTCAGACCGAGAAAATGTCTACTATCGGTCAAATGGTAGCCGGTATCGCCCACGAAATCAATAATCCGGTTAATTTCATCACCGGAAATCTTAGTCATACGACAAACTATATTGGAGACTTATTACAACTCATCGAATGTTATCAACAGTACTATCCCAATCCGCTGCCAAATATTCAAAACTTTATTGAAGACATTGAGTTATCCTTCCTCATCGAAGACTTGCCGAAAATGCTCTCCTCAATGAAAATGGGAGCCGATCGGATTCAAGAAATCGTGATTTCCTTGCGAAATTTCTCGCGGCTCGATCAAGCCGAAATGAAGCCAGTTAATATTCATGAAGGCATTGATAGTACATTACTAATTCTCCGCAACCGCATGAAACCTTGTGGGAATTCTCCAGGAATTACGCTGATCAAAGAGTATGGAGACTTGCCTGTAGTTGCCTGTTATGCGGGTCAACTGAATCAAGTCTTTATGAATATTATTAGCAATGCCATTGACGCTTTTGATGGTGTAATCAAAGCCGGGGCAAATGCAACAGAAAAGAGCCAATTAAACCTTAACCCAACGATTTGGATTAGCACCGAGGTTGTAGACAAGAATCAAGCCGTGATTCGGATTCGCGATAATGGACCTGGAATGAGCGAAACCGTGCGCGATCGTTTATTTGATCCCTTCTTTACCACAAAACCGGTGGGTAAGGGAACAGGGTTAGGGTTGTCAATTAGTCACCAGATTGTTGTCGAAAAACATGGCGGTATTCTCAAATGTCATTCTGAACCGGGACAAGGAACAGAATTCTGGATTCAGATCCCGATCAGTGATTGAACCCTATCCTGTCCAAAGTAGAGACGCGCCATGGCGCGTCTCTACATAAATGATGCATCCTAACCGTTATGGCGGTTGCTATAATACCAAATTATCTAATCGTAAACATAAGCATCAATCCTCAACTCTTCTCCCGAATCCACCACGATCGCACAAGTCGAATTTCACCATAACTATAATCCTCTCCCAACTCTTCCCGCAGGCTTCTCAGGGAGTTTGTCCCAACATTCTGAATCGCTTGCAAGATGGACTTTTGTCGTTCTGCTGCTACTAATCGGTTTAAATCTATAGGCTGATTCTGCTCAATTAGCTCACTTAAGTGAGTAAGAATGGTGCTAGGAACATAACCCCGTTTTTCCGCAATTTCCTCTATACTTAATCCTTGCTGATACAGTTGTAAGGTTACCATTTGGCTATCTGAAGGCAGAGGAACGGGTAACTTTTGCTCCTGACAAAACTCTCGAACTTCCGACACAAACCGCTCGCCGTACTGCGTCAACTTGTGAGCCGTTACCCCCGATATTTGGGCAAACTCCTCCAGGGTTTTAGGTTTTATTTGTGCCATTAACTTGAGACTAGAATCCGCGAAAATCACATAAGGAGGAATCGCTTGAGTATCCGCGATTTGCTTACGCAGCTTTCGCAGTCTCTCAAACAGCAATTCAATTTCCGCCGTTCTCGGATTAACATTGGATATAGCTTTTGCTACAGGGGTTTGAGTAATCGCAATATGCACAGAACGTTGTTTGCGAAGCACTTCCCAACTGCGTTTATTCAGCTTCAGTACCCGATAGCCATCCGTTGTTTCATCCATTAATCCCTGATGCAGGAGCGATCGCGCCAGCATTTTCCAAGCATCAACGCTTTTATCCCTGCCAATTCCATAAGTTGAGAGGAGGTGATGTCCATTTTGTTCCACCTTCTTTTTCCGGGAACCCCGCAGCACGTCGATAATATGAGTCATGCCAAACCGTTCCCGACAACGCGCCACACAGGATAAAAACTTTTGTGCTTCAATTGTCCAATCTTCAACGGGTTTAGGATGACAACAATTATCACAGTTATCGCAATTTCCCTTAAACCGTTCACCGAAATATCGGAGTAGAATTGTGCGGCGACAATCGGTTCCTTCAGCGTAGTCGCGAATTTGTTGTAACTGTTGACGGGCAACGCGCTGTTCTTTTGGATCAGGTTTTTGATCAATCAGATAATCCAGTCTAGGTACATCACCGGGACGATAAAATATTGTACAATAGGCAGGTTCTCCATCTCGTCCTGCCCGTCCCGATTCTTGATAATACCCTTCTAAATTTCGGGGTAAGTCGTAGTGAATCACAAAGCGGACATCGAGCTTATTAATTCCCATACCAAAGGCAATAGTTGCCACAATCACTTGCACGTCATCGCGAATAAAACGATTTTGATTACTGGATCGGTCAATATCACTCATTCCCGCATGATAAGGCAAGGCTGAAATGCCATCTTTTTGCAGTCGAAATGCCACTTCGTCAACACTGCGACGACTGAGACAATAGATAATTCCAGATCCTTTATGGGATTGAACTTTTTTGAAGAGTTGGTTATAGCTTTGGCGCTGTTTGGGTTGAATTTCGTAGTAAAGGTTGGGGCGATTAAAACTGGCAATATGGATACTCGGTTGACGGAGTGTGAGTTGTTGGACAATATCCTGCTGCACCCGCTTGGTGGCTGTAGCGGTAAGCGCCAACATGGGAATATCGGGATACCGTTGACGTAACTGTTTAATTTGCCGATACTCCGGGCGGAAATCATGTCCCCATGCTGAGACACAGTGCGCCTCATCAACCGCAAACGCCGAAATTCCCACCTGCGATCGCACCATCTCTAAAAAGGGTGCAAATCGCTCTGCCAGTAAGCGTTCTGGGGCAACGTACAGCAATTTAATCTTACCGTTGAGGATTGCCATTTCCCGCGATCGCACCGCATCCCAACTCAAGGTACTATTGAGAAATGTCGCCCCAATGCCGTTATCCACTAAGGCATCCACCTGATCTTGCATCAGCGCAATTAACGGCGACACCACCACCGTTAACCCTGGTTTAAGTAAAGCCGGAAGTTGGAAACACAGCGACTTACCGCCCCCCGTGGGCATAATAATCAGCAAATCACGATCCTGAAGCGCTTCTTCAACGATTTGCTGCTGTCCTGGGCGAAAGGTAGTATATCCAAAAAACTGTTTGAGGGCGTCCCCCAAGGATTGCAACTGATACATGATGGATGCTGTGGGCGCTTTTGACTCAACCATTTTGACATCTCCTTGGTATTTTATACCACCCATCGGCTATTCTCGCCCCCTATCCATTCACCTCACTCAAATCCGCCTGTCCCAATTAGGCAGTAAAAGCATTAGCAATTGTAACCGAACATCTTAAGGCTAATGGCACTGAAATAAGCATTAGGGAATCGCCAAAACCCTTGAGCTACCGTAGGGTGGGCATTGCCCACCAGCATACCAGTCAGTGGCATTCATCTTAAGGCAGTGAGGGCGCGATCGCTTCTGTTCGTAGTAAGCACTTTAGTGTTAGGAAATCAAGTAAGGCACTCGCCTATTTGTCACTGATAGTCTGTAGACTGATAGTCTTCATTGGTGTCAAAATTCAAGGGTGGACAACACAGACATCAAGCAGCGCTTTGGACTAGCACTCAAACAGCGTCGGCGAGAGCTAGGCATATCACAAGAAGAGCTTTCTTTTCGAGCTGGACTTCATCGCACTTACATCTCGGATATTGAGAGAGGCTCCCGCAATCCTTCATTGGAAAATATTGATAAATTGGCAACAGCATTAGAAATCTCTATTTCTGCCCTCTTTGCTCACTATGATATTGAGCGAGGAGACAATGGTTGATTATTCGGAATGGTTTACCCCCAATCAAAAAGGTAAAATACAGATTAATAGCATTGCTATTTACCGAGATTTATCCTTAGAAGTCGTCAACAAACTAGATAGTAACTATATTCAGTACAGCAATTGCTCCTCATGGCATTGCCATTGAGCAAGATTCCCGACTTGTAGATGGAACATACTTGTATAACTGCAAGCTAGATTTAGTCCCATTAGTCGAATCGGCTATTCAAGAATAATTAACAAAGAACATCAAAGAAGCGACAGGGGTAACTCTAGTTGCTTTTGACTTGGCTGTTCGTAATGCCATTCGGTTGTTGACAAAAAGTCTAGAATACTTTGAGCAATAGCTTTGGATGCTAAGTAAGGAACACCATTACCAATTGTTTTAAACATATTGGTCAGTGACATTTTATCGGGAAGGACAAAAGTTTTAGGTAACGATTGCACAGCAAGCGCTTCAGCAACAGATAAGCGACGTGCTTTATAAGGATGTAAGTGGACTTCGTTATTTCCATAACAAGCCGTAGGAGAGTAACGCCATCGGTGAAGACGTTTGTATGACTTTCTGGAATCATCTCCCTCCGCCACAGAAAGAAATCGCTTGAGACCAGCTCTCGGTTTAAAATGATGTTGAGCATTCGGATGGTTGAGGACATCGTTTTGCCTAAACCAATATTCAACAGTTAATTCCTGAATAATCTCATTAGAGCAAGGTAGATGCGAATTTTCCTGAAATGGATCAGTCGCCGCCCAAGGACAAGAAAAAACGGTCTGCTTCGGATATAAAATAGAAGTCGCCCAGGGAAAAATTCCTTCAGGCATAAATTTTGCACTTGGCTCAACGGGTAGTCCTATATCTCTCATTAAACTCTTACGAAATCCCAGCAGAATAATCCTCTCCCTATCTTGAGGAACACCGTATTCTATGGTATTGACTAGACGCTCTGTTAATAGATAACCTGATTGGTTGAGCTTTTCTTTAAGCTGTTCAAAAAAAAGTCTGTGTTTTTTCGTTTTCCACAATCCTTTGACATTCTCAAATAAAAAGAAATCCGGTTGATGTTGGCAAATTAATTCAACATAAGCAGCAGAAAGCTTACCATTATCGCCATCCTTACCTCGATTTTTTCCGCCAACTGAGAAATCCGGACAGGGAGGTCCGCCAAGAAAACCGACAATATCTTTAGATTTCCGAGCATCCTGGATTAAATACCAAAGACGTAGGGCTTTTTCCCCCTCTGTAAGTTGCTCAACGTCTCCATCTTCGGCATAATGGTATCCATATTCGGGTAATGGCAAATTCAGAACTTGTCTAGAGTAACGGTAAGCCTCCATATAGGAGGGATTAATTTCATTGACATACACAATATCAAAATTACTGGCTTCAAAGCCTAAATCGAGAAATCCAGTTCCAGCAAAGAAAGAGAATAGTTTTGGGCGAATGCTCATTGATAAATTCTAAAGGATAGAAAGATTATACCACTTCAGCTAATTAATAAATAATGAGGTGTTTAGGTGAGGGCGCAAGCTTTGCACCCCTACAGTTTGGTGTACTATTAATTCTTGAGAACCACTACCTTTTTTTGTAAATAGGCTTTTACAGAACAGGCTAAAACCTTTGCCAAAATGGGAGGAACAGCATTGCCAATTTGGTTACATTGGCTTTCTTCAGTACCCTTGAATTCAAACCAATCCGGAAAACTTTGCAAACGCGCTCCTTCACGAACCGTTAACCGTCGTCTACGTCCATCGGGTAAACGGATACGCAACATATCACCTGTAGGAGCGCTTAAATTGCGGCAAGTAACGGTTCTCGACGGGGTATCAAGGTGTAAATCTCTGGGTCTAACGCACTTAGAGGCTCTCTCGTATTTTTTGATATATTCATCCATGCTGGGAGTGAGAAATTTAGCATTTGGTGGTGCAATTAATGCGAGTTCTCCCAGGGCTTCACCAACCGTATACGGTGATTTTATATGTGTTTTAAAATGCCATTTCCATCCGCCTCGGTGAGCTACACAAAAAAGACGTTCTCTTCGCTGGGGAACACCATAATGTGCGGCGTTGAGGATATCCCATTCAACGATATAGTTTAGTTCCCTGAGAGCGCTGACAATTTCTTCAAAGTAGGTTTTATTGCGAAATAGCATTCCCCGCACGTTTTCAAATAAAGCAAGCTGGGGGCGATAAGATTTAACCGCGTCAAGAAATATGGGAAAACCATCGCGACTGTCTTTGAGTCCCCGTTGATGTCCACCAACGCTAAAGGGTTGACAGGGTGGACCACCAATGATGACATCGGCTCCATCAACTAAATCGGGTTGGCGTGTTAGCGTGGTCTGGTGACAGAAACCATGCAGGTTGTGCTGATAAGTGGCGCAGGCGTCTGCTAATTTTTCATAACCGATGGTTCTAAATCCTGCGGCTTCAAAACCGAGTGCTAGTCCCCCACAGCCAGCAAACAGATCAATCACCAAAGGTGCTGTTGCATCGATGGGGGGAAGTTGAAGTTCTTGAGAGAGGAAATCAAGGTAGGGGAGTTGGTTTCGCATTCTCCTATTTTAGGACGCGATCGCACCGCTTCTGTTTGTAGTAAGCACGAAGCGTGCTTGGTAATAGAGCATTTAAGCCACTCGCATTGACTACTACAAACCCGTTTAGATTGGACTCGTAGATTAGTATGACGCAAATAGGTAAAATATATTTCTTAGGTTGTTTCAGCCTTCGTTTATGATAAATACAATCGCTTGCCTACCTGTCAAAATATAACTATGCCAACTGTTCTCAGGAAGGATGGCTTTGCTGTCCGCATCTACTTCAACGACCATTTGCCGCCTCATGTTCATGTCTTCAAAGGTGGAGGGCAAGCAAGAATTAGCTTGAGGGGTGAAACTGAATATCCGGAACTGGTTCAGATTGAAGGCATGAGTAATAAAGAGGCTGTCAAAGCGTTGGAAATTGTAACCGAACATCAAATAGAACTACTCAAAAAATGGGAAGAAATTCATGGTTAGTTCAGGTTGGGATGAGACAAAGATAAAAGCCGCGATCGCAAAAGCCAGAGAAGCCGCAGCAGTTGCCAATGCTGTTGAACCTAGGGCGGAGTCGGCATATTATGACCAGAGTCGCGATCGCGTAATTATCAATTTGAAGAGTGGGGCGACGTATAGCTTTCCCCCAGCATTAGCCCAAGGATTAGCCGGTGCTTCTCCAGAGGATTTGGCTAAGGTTGAAGTGACGCCATCGGGGGATGGGTTGCATTGGGAGAAGCTGGATGCAGATTTTAGTGTTCCGGCGCTGTTGGCAGGTGTGTTTGGCACGGCGGATTGGATGGCTCAGATTAAGATGAGGGTAAGTTAGGGCGCGATGTTTGTAGTAAGCAGCAAGCGTGCTGGGAAATAGAGCATTTTAAGCCACTTTAGTGGCTACTACAAATCCGTTTAGACAGGAGCGGCTTCTATGGCTTGTTCAGCCGCGATCGCATGATCAATTTCTTCACGGTGAGCGTGGTAAAATGCTAGGGCTTCATCAATTTGTTCTGCATTCAAGTCATACTCAGCGGCTATCTGATTTGAAGATAAACCCCATTGTTGAGCGGCAATGACTACGGTTTGTACTCGTATATCGCGTAATTATCAATTTGAAGAGTGGGGCGACGTTTAGCTTTCCCCCAGCATTAGCGCAAGGGTTAGCAGCTGCTTCTCCAGAGGATTTGGCTAAGGTTGAAGTGACGCCATCGGGGGATGGGTTGCACGATCGAGAAGCTGGATGCGGATTTGAGTGTTACAGCGCTTTTGGCAGGTGTGTTTGGCACGGCGGTGTGGATGGCTCAGGTTAAGATGAAGGTAAGTTAGGGCGCGATCGCACGCTTATACCATACCTTAACCTTGAATTGATAGGTCAGCCTTTAGACGCAGCATAGACATGTCTACGACGACTGGTTTAGGTTTGGATAAGACAACATTTACAGCAGTGATAACAAAAAGCAAAAGAAGCCGCAGACATTGCCAATGCTGTTGAACCTAGTGGCGTGACCCACCTTATTTGGTGGATTAGAATTGTAGGGGCACCATCCTTGCGCCCGGTTTAAACGTCAAATCTATTCCACAATTTTAGCTATGTCAGTCCACTAGGGCGGAGTCGGCGTATTATGACAGGTAATAAATAAAACCTAAAGTAAAGAAATGGAAGGTAAACTGTTTATTCGCACGATGCGATTGCAAAACTTGCTCTCCTACGGAGATGAGAATGAAGAAATCGAACTCCAACCCATGAATGTGCTGATTGGTGCTAATGCATCTGGCAAGTCGAACTTAATTGAAGCCATTGGACTTCTGAAGGCAACTCCCACAGATTTAACTGCCCCAATTCGTAAAGGGGGAGGTGTCAGTGATCTGCTTTGGAAAGGTCAAAAGGAAATTCCAACAGCTAAAATAGAGGCAACTATAGACTACCCTGAAGGACTGATGCCGCTTCGCTATCGTATGGGTTTAACTGTAGTTGGTCAAAAACCAGAATTGGTTGATGAAACGGTGGAGAATGAACGATCATACCCCGGTGAAGCGGATGTCTATTTTTACTACCGCTATCAACAAGGTCGTCCAGTTTTAAACATTAAAAATCCATCTGATGGACAAAGAAGCCAGCGTTCGCTGCGTCAAGAGGATCTGAGTCTAGATCAGTCTGTTTTGTCTCAGAGAAAAGATCCCGATCAGTATCCTGAACTCACCTATCTAGGCAATCAATTTTCCCAGATTAGTCTATATCGTGACTGGCATATCGGACGAGATTCAGAACCGAGATTGCCACAAAAAGCTGACTTACCGGAACACCCTTTGCTAGAAGATGGGAGTAACCTAGGACTTGTTTTGAACAACTTACAGTACCAAGTAGGAAGTCGAGCAATTATCGATAAACTCAAGGCATTTTATCAGGAAGCAGAAGAACTATCCGTAAAGATTTATGGCGGTACAGTTCAAATATTTATCCGTGAGGAGGGTTTAATTCAACCAATCCCTGCAACTCGTTTATCTGATGGTACACTGCGCTATTTATTTTTACTGGCTTTACTTCTTGACCCAACCCCACCGCCACTGATATGTATTGAAGAACCAGAGATTGGTTTACATCCCGACATGATGTCTACTATCGCTGATTTGTTAGTCGAAGCCTCTGAACGAACTCAGTTAATTGTTACAACGCATTCAGAGGCTTTAGTTTCCTCTCTTCCCCCTGAATCAGTTTTGGTGTGTGAGCGAGATTATCGAGGAACTCATCTACGCCGACTTAACCCGGAACGGCTGAAAAAGTGGTTAGAAAATTATTCTTTAGGTGAACTCTGGAGCATGGGTGAGATTGGGGGAACGCGATGGTAAAAGAAATTCGTATTTACATAGAAGGGGGTGGAGATGATCGGGATACAAAAAGGCAAATGCGGCAAGGATTTAGTGGGTTTCTGAGAGATCTGGTGCAGATAGCGCGGATCAAGCGAATCAAATGGGATATTATTGTCTGTGGTTCTCGTAATAATGCTTTTAGCTCTTTCAAAAATGCTATAGAAGATTATCCCGATGCTTTCAATGTCCTACTGGTTGATTCAGAGGGAACAGTAAAACAACGACCTTGGGCACATTTGAAATCTAGGGATAATTGGGATTCACCTAGCGTTGATGATATCCATTGCTATTTAATGGTTCAAGCAATGGAGGCTTGGTTTATTACTGATATTGATGCCCTAAAGAAATTCTATGGAAAAGGATTTAGAGAAAATTCAATCCCTAGAAATCCAAATGTCGAGAAGATTGATAAGGATTCGTTAGAGCCAAGTTTAAAGCAAGCTACTCGCCATACATCCAAGGGTGAATACCAAAAGATACAACACGCTTCAAAGCTTTTAGTATTATTGGATGTTGCCCAGGTACGTAAAGCCGCGCCGAATTGCGATCGCCTCTTCACCACTCTTGCCCACATTATGGGAGAGACAGTCTGAAAAGGTAGACTGTCAAAGCGTTGGAAATCGTAACTGAACATCAAATAGAACGACTCAAAAAATGGGAGGAAATTCATGGTTAATTCAGCTTGGGATGAGACAAGGCTCAAAGCCGCGATCGCAAAAGCTAGAGAAGCCGCAGACATTGCCAATGCTGTTGAACCGAGGGCGGAATCGGCATATTATGACCCAAGTCGCGATCGCGTAGTCATTAATTTGAAGAGTGGGGCGACGTTTAGCTTTCCCCCAGCATTAGCCCAAGGATTAGCCGGTGCTTCTCCAGAGGATTTGGCTAAGGTTGAAGTGACGCCATCGGGGGATGGGTTGCATTGGGAGAAGCTGGATGCAGATTTTAGTGTTCCGGCGCTGTTGGCAGGTGTGTTTGGCACGGCGGATTGGATGGCTCAGATTAAGATGAGGGTAAGTTAGGGCGCGATGTTTGTAGTAAGCAGCAAGCGTGCTGGGAAATAGAGCATTTTAAGCCACTTTAGTGGCTACTACAAATCCGTTTAGACAGGAGCGGCTTCTATGGCTTGTTCAGCCGCGATCGCTTCTGTTCGTGGTAAGCTCTAAAATTGGAAGTCTTGGTCACTTATCCCATTTAAAGAAGTTCTGCTAGGTAAATTTTTGCTTATTTTATCAGCTTGTCGAAACAAACTACGAAATAAAGTTTGATACCTTTTATCTGTTTCAAGACTGTTAATGTTTAAATCATAGTTGCAAACACTTAATAATCTTTCATTGATAAAACTTTTCCGTGATTCAGACTCATATTCAAAATAACTTTGGCAATTGTTCGATTGTACTCTTTTGGATCTTTCTCGGCAATTGCAGCAATTTCGGCAATAGCAGAATCCGGTAAACTCAACGAGCTAAGGTCGCCCCTACTAACTCCGCCCCTCTTAAATCCGCATTCCCTAACTTCGCCCAACTCAAATCCGCCCCCCTTAACCGCGCCTGCTTCAAACTCGCCCCCACTAACTTCGCCTTGCGTAAACTTGCCCCACTCAAGTCAACCTCACTCAAATCCGCAATCACCAACTTTGCCCCATCTAACTGCGCCTGCTGTAAATTCGCCCCTCGCAACATCGCGCCAATTAAATTCGCATTCCGCAAATCCGCCCCCACTAACTGCGCCCCGGCTAACTCCGCATTCTGAAAATTTCTCCCGCCACTCTGATACCGCGATCGCACTTCTCCAACATCGGTTACACTAATCTCTCGCTGGGGCGGATGGTGAAAGGTAAAGGTAAACGTATCGCCACTCTGCATTACCCGCCACATTTCCTCATACAACGGATAAGAACCCACGCCACTCAACTTTACCCACCCTTTTGCCCGAGTTAATGCCACAAATAACTGATTCCGCAGTTGCAGATTACTCTCATCTTTTGCCACATTATCTAACCCCACCACATACACCATATCCGCCTCATTTCCCTTCGCCCGATGGATACGAGATACGGTAACGCCGCCCTCACACCAAAACTTATTTGGATCACGGGTATCTTTATCAATGTGCAGCAGATTACAATCTATCGCACTGGGAAGATAAATATCAATTCCCTGGGACATTAAAAACTCCGCCACCGCTGTTTCCAGTCGCATCGCCTCGAACCCAAACCCTAAAACAATCACCAGTATCTCGCGACTAGGTTTAAGTCCGTCATAGCGAAGATTGTAGATAATATTATCGGCTAAGGCGGTTAATTCTTCCTGACGCGATCGATAAGCGATAAACTCAAATAAAGAACCATGCCAAAGTTTTGATACCAAATTCGGTGAATGTTCTGATGGGCGTCTCACGGTAATTTGTTGACCGGGACGAAACGTTCCCGTGACTTCATAGCCAATCGCTTGCCAATCCTCAATTCGGGTAATTCCGGTTAACATTCCTCCCCGTCGTAATAACCCCATCCCAATCCCATGGGCGGCGGTAAGAATTTCCCCAGGGGTACGATAACACCGATACATAGTTTCACTTTTTCTAATTCCGCCCCCATAATGTCCGGTGACTAAATGCCCTAATTCTTCACCAAACAACTCACTCGCATTAGGAATATTCAAGCTTTCTAAACTTTGGGCTTCATCATACGCCCAAATTAACCGCCGTTGTTCCGGTTGGGCAGGATCAACGGGGCGTAATGCCTGATATGCCATCCAGTAAAAGGGCTGTTTACCTTCAAATTTTAAGGGGTCATCGACAATTAAATCTTGACCTTCATCAATTAAAATAACATCGTATAATTTTGGAATCGCTGTCTCTTGTAAAAGATTGAGACAAACTTCAGCTAATGCTTGATGCGGTTGCTTGGTTTCTATATCGTTAACGGTAAGCGCTTTTACCCCTGTGTGTCGGCAAAGGGTACTATAAAATCCCGGTTGTTTTCTTCCTCCCCAAGCGTGGAGAACTTTTAATTTGCGATTGCTTTTGGCGTCGTATCTAATTTCGCCACTACTAAAGCGACGCAACCATTTATCCAGTTGGCTAATAATTCCGTGATAGAGGCTGCGGCTGAAGAAAACCAGGGCAATATCCCAGTCAGGATGCTTGAGGTGAATATGGGCAGCTTTTTGACAGAGTAATACGGTTTTCCCTGAACCCGCTATCCCCCGAATCCGTTGTGGACCAGGGGGAATGGATTTGGCGATCTGTTCTTGGGTTAAATCGAATTCGGATAGGTGTTGGCGTACTTGGACAAGAATACTACCACGGGTTTGTTGAGGCGTGCTATTAATGGTTTTTGGGATAGCATTTTTGTGTCCTTTCAGGTGTTGTTTTCTCCGAAAAACAGGTGTGCCACTAATCACCGCTTGCAGCAATTTCCACTGCTGGGGATTAAGTGGGGTTCCTTTGATAATTGGAGTGCTTTGCTGAATCCGTTTGACTAAGAAATTCAAAGATACTGTTGGCGAATTCGGAAAACCTAACCCCCCAGCCCCCTTCCCTTTTAGATCCCCCTCCCGTCCCCCTTGGGAGATCCCCCTTCCGTCCCCCTTAAAAAGGGGGAGACCCAAGGATGCTTCGCTTCTG
>NZ_JBKHHI010000097.1:0-18054 GCF_046539235.1 Coleofasciculus sp. | reverse complement strand
AACACTTCTCCGTGTCTTGACTATGATGAAAACGACGCCCTGGAATCGAACCACGCCGCCCAGGTAATTGCGATCGCTCTAAGAATAGGCGTAGGTGCTGTACCTGTTCATGCTCAGATATTAGATGGAGTTGTTCTACAGCTTGATTGAAGGTGTAATCAGAGCGATAGAGTGTCTGAAATGCCTTTTTTAAGTCTCCCAGAGACTCGCCGTTGATTCCCGCTCTTTTGAGACCAACTAAATTGAGCGATCGCACTCGTGCGGGGTTGCCTTCTACTAACATATAAGGGGGTACATCTCGGTCAATGCGACTCATTCCGCCAACCATTGCCAGACGTCCAATGTGGACAAATTGATGAATGCCTAAAACGCCACCAATGGTTGCTTTTGTTTCAATATGAACATGACCCGCTAAGGCGACTCCATTAGCGATAACTACAGAGTTTTCTAACACGCAATTGTGAGCAACGTGAACATAAGCCATCAACAAATTGCGATCGCCAATAACTGTCGCTTCTCCTGCACCCGTTGCTCGGTTAATGGTGACATATTCCCGAATCCGATTATCATCACCAATCCTGACCCAACTTGGTGCCCCATCATATTTTAAGTCTTGCGGTTCTAAGCCAATAGCTGCCCCAGGAAATATTTGGTTTCTCGCGCCAATTTCCGTCGGTCCTTCTAGAACCGCATGTGCCCCAATCTTCGTCTGTGAACCAACTTTTACATTATCACCAATGACCGCATAAGCACCAATTTGAACTGTCGGATGGAGTTGGGCACCAGGGTGGATTACAGCAGTAGGATGAATCAGTGTTGTTGCCATATAGCGATCCTATTTGAATGGTGAACAGGCTGGTAAGTAGGTGAGGTTTGTCATTCGTCATTGGTCATTGGTCATTTGTCATACTCGCTTCCTTGAAAAGCAAGCTACGTTTATGTCTTTTGTAAGGGTTTGAGGGTTATTTACATCACTTAAGATAGTTGAGTCTATTTCCACTAACCTACTTACGTTAAAGAGAGGTTGAACGGGGGACATACTAAATTTGGGTGAGCTGTAGGATTAAATGTAAGGTTAAGCGATCGCAGAAATTTCAGGTATAATCATCTATACCGACGCCTCTATGTTTTCCAGTGCGACAGGATCATGAATTTAGGAGCGCTAACCCTAATTTGGGATAGCGCAATTGGCAGCTATTCAACTAGAGAAAACATCAATTCCCCTTCTGCAACTCGCTGATCGTCAACGACTGCACGAGCTTGCATCTTTCCAAAACGACGGCGCTTGACGGAGACGAGTTCCGTTGTCATTATCAGTTGATCCCCAGGTACGACAGGACGACGGAAGCGAACTTTGTCAATTCCGGCAAAAACAAATAAGGCGTCATCCACGTCAGCCATTTGTTTTAAGACAATGCCACCAACTTGAGCCATTGCTTCTACAATCATCACCCCTGGCATCATCGGTCGTCCCGGAAAATGCCCTTGGAAATAAGGCTCATTAAAGGTGACATTCTTGATGCCAACCGCTAGCTTTCCCGGAACATATTCAATAATTCGGTCAACTAAAGCAAACGGATAACGATGGGGCAGGATTTTATGAATGTCTTCAACCGTGAAAACTGTTTTGGTTGATGACTCAGACTGAGTTGGGTCTGTATTGTCGGTGGAATCATCGTGAGTATTAACGTCAATCAAGGTAGACATGAGTAAATTAGGGTAAAAATGAGTATCGGTGAGCAGGGAGCAGTGACTCGTTAAGTGAATCGGTCAACTCATCCAGAGTTCAAGCTGATTGGATACTGATCACTTATTTTCCCGTACTGCACAAGGAACTTGGATGAGTTAGGGTTCAGTTGAGTTGCCAGTGGTGATCAATTGCCAATGACGGCTGATGATTGACGACTGACATCCCAAGCGCCGATTTGTCGAGCCAGTAATCTCGCCAATTGAATATGCAGATTGTGACTGGCTTTGTAGGCGAGGAAGTGAGCGACAGGAAATTTCCCCAATAAACTCAAATCCCCTACTAAATCTAAAAGTTTATGACGCACTGGCTCATTTGAAAATCGCAAGGGAGGATTCAACCATCCTTGATCACCGCAAACTAAGGCATTTTCCAAGCTACCGCCTTTAATTAAACCGCGATCGCGGAGTTGGTCAACTTGGTTGGCTAAACCAAAAGTTCGCGCAGGTGCGATCGCGTCAGCAAAATGCTCCTGTTCCGGTGTCCAGCTATGCCATTGATTGCCAATCGCTGGGTTATCAAAATCAATGCCGTAGGTAAATCGAGTCATCGGTGCGGGTAAGGCGGCGACAAAGGTATCGTCTCGACAAACCCAGATGGGTTCCTCAATAACAATCGGGGAAGCCAGGAGAGAGAGATGAGACGAGTTTTGGGGATGTTCACTCTCCACAATTCCTACCTCCTGAATGGTTCTCACCCAAGTCAGCGCCGAACCATCCAACAGAGGAACTTCCTGTCCATCTATTTCAATACAAGCATTGTCCACGCCACTGGCGGCGAGGGCGGCGAGGAGGTGTTCTACTGTCCCTACTGTGGCATCTGAGTCGGAGGAACTTAGGGAATTCTCACTGTTTCCAGCCCTCAATTGGGTCGAAAGCATGGTGTTAGAGACAGCCTCCACTCGCGCTGGAATCACAGGCGTCCCTGGCAGGTCAACTCGGACAAAATAGCGTCCCGCCCCAGCCGCAGCAGGCAAGACGCGAACAGTGGTAGTGATCCCACTGTGTAATCCGATACCTGATCGTTCAAAATTAGCACCCAAGGTGTAGTTTGTCATTTGTCATTCGTCTTATGTCAGGGGGGAACTGTTGTTTGGGAAAGTGAGACAGTTTTGTGTAGGGGCGGGTTTTACTACTATCATTTCTTATCTCACCTAGATGCAACTAAACCCGCCCCGACTGAGAGAGTAAAAACTGGTTGATTAAAAGCGTTCTCCAATACCGAAATGGAGACGGCTGTCTCCTTCATCATTAAACCCATAATCCACACGAATCGGACCCAAGGGAGATTGGACTCGGATACCAATCCCGACACCAACGCCAGTTCCGGGTTTATCGCGAACGATCGCAGGTTCACCAGGTACATCATTACCGGTACCTAAATCACTGCCAAAGTCCACAAATAAAGCACCGCCCACCACAGAGATAATCGGGAAACGGTATTCAGCGGTGGCTTGGATAAAGCTGCGACCTGAACCCACTTCTCCCTCATCGTAACCACGCACTGAGTTACTACCACCCAGAGAAAAGGCTTCGTAGGGGGGTAAGTCTCCGATCGCGGTTCCAGCTTGCACGTTAAAGGCGAGGGTTTCGGCTCCTTCGCTAAAATTGGTAAATTCTACGGGGAGATAGTAACTGTAACTCCCGCGTAGGCGATTGAGAAAGATACTCCCTTGACCAATAGGAATCGTCTGTTCAACGCCAAATCTGAGCAGAGAACCACTCGTTGGTCGTAGGGGATTATTGCGGCGATCGCGCACCGCCCCCAGTTTCAGGTTAAACAGGTCATCTGTCCCGTCACCACTGAAGCTTAAATCGTTACCCAGTTCATCCTCTGGAGTCAGGTCACCATCGGAATCCCGAATCGACACGTTTTGATATTCAAATCCGGCTGATGCTGTCCATTCAGAACGGCTATAGAGGTCGCGGGATAATGGACGAGTAAAATTAATTCCACCCCCTGTACGCACCACACGGGGACGGTCACCGTTAGGGAGTTCGACCTCGGGGTCACCGCCATCGAAAATCAGGGAAATCGAGCGGCGGCGAAAAGCATTCACGGTGTAGGATGTGCGGAAGGGATCGCCAGCAATCCAAGGGTCTGTAAAACGAAGGTCAAACAGTAGGGCGCGTTCTCCCACCTGGAATTCTGCGCCGAGGGTTTGATTATTACCACCGAGGTTTTGCTGCTGATAGCTAACCGTACCAAATAAGCCACTGGCAGAGCTAACTCCCGCCCCAGCCGCCAGGGAGCCTGTATTTCTCTCAATCACATCCACCACCACCACAACTCGACGGGGGTCAGTTCCCGGGGCAAAGGAAAGGCGCACGTCATCAAAGAGTCCTAAACCAAAAACACGTCGCAAATCCCGTTCAGCAATTTGGCGGTTAAACACATCACCCTGATCCAATTGCATCTCTCGCGTAATGATAAAGGGACGGGTACGCCCGCCAATGGGTTCATCCTCTGCCGTGAGTAAGCGAATTTGCTCACCCTCCTCACCCAGTATCGGTTCTCCCTCTTCATCAAGATAGCGGACGGCAATCTCTTCAATTACACCTTCTGCCACAGTCACGGTGACAATACCATCATCATTCACATCTGAGGCATCAACCACTTGAGCCAGGTCATACCCCTGTTCTTGATACCATTCGTTTAACCGTTGAATGCCTTGTTGGAGGTCATTCAGGTTGAGAATCTCACCATATTGCTCTTGGAAGATCTGATCAACCACCTCCTGAGGTAGAACCCGCGCCTCGGCTTCTGGTGGAACAGTATTCACCGCCACCTGACGTAGTACGGGGTTAGGTTCGACCACAAAGGTAATCCGCACGCCCAAGGGAGTATCTTCGGGTACAACGTCTACACTTCTGAAGAACCCTGTGGCAAAGACAGCATTCACATCTTGCTGTAACTGAGAGCGAGTGGTTGCCAATCCGGGTCGGGTGCTAATCGCTCGAAAAATCTCGTTTTCCAGTTGCTCTTGGGGTCCGGTGTAATCCTGGAAGTCAATAACGACTTCGGATACAAGGACTCGTGGTTCTGGCTGATTGGCGGGCGGCGTTGGTGCGTCAGTTGGGGGAACTTGAACTTGGGCAATTAGGGGAGGCGTAGGCGTTAACCTTGGCGCAGCTATGGCATGAAGGGCTAGATGATTTAGGGTTATGGGGTTAATTGTTGATTGTGTCGAATTGACCTGAATCGGTTGGGAGGTCGATTCTGCCTCATTTCTAGGGTTATCTTTTGCCAATTCGGTCGTTTCTGTTGTCGTTTCGTCAATGACTTGAGCGAATCGAGGAGAAGAGACAGCCTGGTGATCAACTCCCCCCTGATGTGTCGGTGTGACTGATGTTAATGGCGTTGAACCCAGCTCAATTTGATCAGTAGCTGGATTTTCCTGAATCGGTTGGGAGGTCGATTCTGTCTCATTTCTAGGGTTATCTTTTGCCAATTCGGTCGTTTCTGTTGTCGTTTCGTCAATGACTTGAGCGAATCGAGGAGAAGAGACAGCCTGGTGATCAACTCCCCCCTGATGTGTCGGTGTGACTGATGTTAATGGCGTTGAACCCAGCTCAATTTGATCAGTAGCTGGATTTTCCTGAATCGGCTGGGAGGTCGATTCTGTCTCACTTCTAGGACTGTCTGTTGCCGCATCAGTCGTTTCTACTGCGGTTTGCTCGAGTGCTTCACTCAGCCAATTTTGAGTAGTTGTTCCGTCGGGGTGTTCTGGCGTCCCCGTTTTCTCATGTTCTCTTAAACTATCCCGTTGACCGGGGTCAAATCCCAGGATAGGCTGGTCAGTCGTTTGCCCATGGCTAGGGGAGTTGGATAAACCAATGCTAGCCGTTACAGCGAGAATTGCCGTTAATAAAGGAGATAAGCGCATGATCCTCAGATTTTTTGACACGTCCACACACCACGTTGATTGCAAGGATTGCGATCAGCTTTTATTCATTGTTCACTGCTTGTTACTCAGTTGAGCGATTGGCTACTGAACAAGCTTGGTTAAGTTTACTTAGGAGCTGACCTCGAGTTGCTTTAAACTTAAGATGTCATCATTAAACTGATAAAGGACAAAATACCAGGATTTTTATCACCTCGCTTACTCTGAAGCCATTAAGTCCCCCTACCACGGCTTAGCTACCCATACCTACCCGTTAACAAGCACAGAAGAAAAGCAGACATCATAAACCTTACAGCGTTCTGTCCTCTGCCTTCTACTGTCTGCCGTCTTGGGCTAGCACTCGCTCTAGAACTTGCTGATAGGCTTGTTCAACCTGTCCGAGATCCCGACGAAAGCGATCTTTGTCCATGACGCGCTGTTGGGGATCAGTTTCGGCTTGGTTCCACAGACGACAGGTATCGGGGCTAATTTCATCGGCTAAGAGCAACTGTTGGTTGGCATCAATGCCGAATTCTAGCTTAAAGTCCACCAGGGTAATGCCGCAGCTTTGAAAAAAGGCGGTGAGACTCTGGTTAACTTGTAATGCTAGTTGTTCTAGCTGGTTAAGTTGGTCGGGTGTTGCCAGTTCTAGGAGTAATAAGCGATCGCGGGTGAGCAAGGGATCTCCTAATTCGTCCTTCTTATAGTAGAATTCCACCAAGGGTTGGGGCAGGATTTTGCCCAGGGGTAATCCAGTTTGTTGACACAGACTCCCTGCGGCAATGTTCCTGACCACGACCTCCACGGGCAAAATTGTCACCCGCTTGACGCGCATCTGGTTGGGAGTGGGACAGTCAATAAAATGGGTACGAATGCCAACAGATTCTAGAAACTTAAACAAGTGAGCTGCGATCGCGCAATTCATTTCGCCTTTACCTGGGATTTGACCCCGCTTTTGGGCATTAAAGGCAGTCGCATCATCTTTGTAGACGGTGAGGAGTATCTCTGGATCTTCAGTCGGATAAAGGATTTTGGCTTTGCCTTCGTATAGTTTTTGCGGTTTAGACATAATCAGAGTTGGCTCGATAGAATGGTCGATTAAGCAGTAGGGGTTTGGTGACCAAACCCCAGGGGTTTGGTCACCAAACCCCTGTCCCCCAAGGCAGCGCTGGGTTATTCACGCCAGATTCACTACAATAGTAAGTGGTGGGAGTCTAAAAAATTTGTACCATTAATTATTCACAAGTCAGATTGAGGATGGCAAACATCTGAGAAGCTGTCCTTGAACGTTTGTCTTGGCTACATAGAACTGGACTAGACTCAATACTTATACCAAATCTGGGTTAACTCCCCCCTTTATGGGTGCAGAATGGGGTGTGGGGTGTGGGGTGTGGGGAATAGCCGCCAAGTAAAGGATGGGAGCAATCGTTAAGTTTTTTGAGAAAGAGGGGGGATTAGATTGTAGTTGATCAAGAGTAGCTTTTAGAGGAGAGCGAAATGACCGATAGAGATGAGTTTTTATATCCGCGCAGTCGCTATTACGGCGATGTCAAGCCAGAAAATTTAGTTTTTAATGCCAATTTACAGGAATTCGCCCAAAAAGTAAACTATATCTGCAACTTAGAAACAGCAGGTAAACTTGAACCCGAAGCCGCCTATAAACAAATTAAAGAGTTGTGGCATAATTTGAGACAGAGTAAACAAGAACTGGCAGTTGGTCAGCATCCTTTCCGTCTGGATGACAGGGAGAAATAACCTGTAGGGGCGACCCGCTTCTAATTAATATTTTCCCTCCGGAAACTGTCGCTCTCGCACATCATGACTATACTCTTGCACCGCCTGAGTAATCACTTGCCGCAAATTCGCATAGACTTTGGCAAAGGGTGGCTGACGTTCCGAAAGTCCCAGTAAATCGGCGGTAACTAATACCTGTCCATCACAATCGGCTCCAGCACCAATACCAATGGTGGGAATTGTTAAGGTTTGTGTAATATTCCTAGCCAAATCAGCCGGAATATGCTCTAAAACCAGGGCAAAAACACCCGCTTGCTCAAGGGCGATCGCGTCTGCTAAAATCCTCTCCGCCGCCTCTTCTGTTTTCCCTTGCTGACGATAACCGAGAAGATGTACCGACTGCGGTGTCAATCCGACATGACCCATCACCGGAATTCCCGCCGTCGTTAAATGGGCGACAGTTTGGGCTATGGCTGGATGTCCGCCTTCTAACTTCACCGCCTGCGCCCCGGTTTCCTTCAATACCCGACCCGCCGAGTGCATCGCTTGTTGGAGACTTTCTTGATAACTTAAAAAGGGTAAATCGCACACCACGAATGCCTGTTTTACCCCCCGACGCACGGCTTTAGCATGGTGCAGCATCTCGTCCAAGGTCACAGGTAATGTCGTCTCATACCCCAAGGTGACCATTCCCAAGGAATCCCCAACCAGAATAATATCCACTCCCGCCGCATCTAGTAATTGCGCGATCGCATAATCCCAAGCGGTCAAGACGACCAACGGACGCCCTTGTTGTTTCCATTGTTTCAGTTGCTGGATATTGACCATTGGGTGAATTGTGATCCTTGGCGATCCTCGATGACATGGTGTGTGACTGTGTAGGGGCGGGTTTTACCGATAACGTTTAAACTCAAACCACTACCGGAACTAAACCCGCCCCGTCTAAATTATGAATGATGACTTCCCAAATAAATGACAAATGACCAATGACCAATGACAAATGACCAAAAACTAAAACGTCTCTGGTGGATTCTTAACGAACGCTAAATGGGGTCTGACTTGACCCGTGGATAGGCTAACCCAGGCTAGTCCTTCCGTCGTTCCCACCCATAATTTATTTCCTACATCTGGGGAAAGGGACAGAATATAGTCTGAGGGAAGATTCGACAGTTCACCTAACACCGCTCCCGTTTCCGCTCGGATTTTTAATAAGCCACTTTCCGTACCCACCCAAACACTACCATCTAGAGCAAAGCGCACCGCTGTTACACTACGTCCCCGTAATGGTGTCACCGAACGCGGTTCACCAAAGGGGTTGTTGGGGTCAATCACCAACAGACTACTGGGAGTTCCCACCCACAGCTTACCATCGGGTCCGGTGGTTAGGGATTGGACAATGGTTCCAGGTAAATTACCAATCCGCCGAATGATCAAGGCGCTGGCGGTATCGATTTGCACTAATCCTTCTAATGTACCCACCCACAGTTGACCTTCTTCATCTAATATCAAAGCATTGGCGCTAACACCAGGGAGTTCTTGCACTGTGGTCATTAATAATCCTTGGTCAGGACTAATCATAGCTAAACCGCGATCGCTTCCTACCCAGAGATACCCGCGCCGATCAACTTGTAAGGATAAGACCCGATTTGAGGGTAATGTAAAGTTTTGTGCGGTAACTTCGTTACTCCGAGGATCTACTCGTAACAATCCTTCATACGTTCCCAGCCAAATTCGTCCAACCCGGTCTTGGGCTAAGGCGTCAATGGTGTAGTTGGGTAAATCAACACGGGCTTTCAGGCGTCCAGTGTTCGGCTCAATTCGGGCAAGTCCTGAGTAGGTTCCCACCCAGAGATCACCTGTGTAGTCGGGTTGCAAAGCCGGAACGCGAAAATCGGTGGGTAGGGGTTCGACTTCTCGCCGCAAGCGTTCGGGAGGTAACGGGGCATCTCCAGGGGGAGGGGGCGCACCTAGATAGTCGGGGGCTGTCCTCAGTTCGGTTTGAGCTAGGGTCACTTGTGCTAGCACTAGGGTCGGATCAGTCCCTACCCCTAGAGGAGAGATTAGCCTTGGCAGGGGCAACCCCAACCCTAGCAGGGTAGCACCGATGAAAAGACGAATCGGGGCATTCAAAGACGCCATGTTGTCTGAGACGATTTGGATAGTTTTTCGATATCTATATCCATATTAAAGAGTGATGGTACAGCCTGGACTATAGAATCTTTACCTTAATATGTGCCAATTTGGTTAGTTTGTAACAAAAATTTAACATAAATTTACGTTTCGTTGATTAATAACAGTACCTTATACAATTATCAAGAATATTTGAAGTTAAACTTATTGAATTATTTGGTATATTAACAACGTTGCTGAAAATTTAACGGGTCTGGCAAGGAGCTGCATGACGTGCTGCTTCGTTAACATGCTATGGTTGTTTAACTTGGCGTGAAATGAATTGCCGGATTAGCTAAAGCCAGAAGGGAAGAGAAGCCCACGTCAAGCAATAGTTTGTTTGGTGATGTGGGATAATAGCTCTTGCCTGATCCGCTCAATAAAAAAATGTCTTGGCTCAGTCAAGTTTTTTGACCCAAAATGGCGGATAATAGGTAATTCAGAGACCAAAAACAAATGCGAGCAGGTTGGGTGTGGGGATGCACCCAATCGGGGCTAAGTTTCAGAGTCATTTTAGCGATTTTAGGGCTTAACTAAGGGCGTAAAATCGTTAATAATGTTTATGGATTTAGCCGATCGCAACATTCAGTAGTTCCTAAGGAAGGAAAACATGTCTTACGCTAAAACAAAAACTCAGTCAAAGGCTGGGTATGATGCCGGGGTCAAGGATTATAAATTAACGTATTATACTCCGGATTACACTCCTAAAGATACAGATATTCTGGCAGCTTTCCGGATGACGCCGCAGCCGGGAGTTCCCCCGGAAGAAGCGGGTGCAGCGGTAGCAGCAGAGTCTTCCACCGGGACATGGACAACGGTATGGACAGACTTGTTAACTGACCTGGATCGCTACAAAGGTCGTTGCTATGAAGTAGAGCCAGTTCGTGGCGAAGATAATCAGTATATCTGCTACGTTGCCTACCCCTTGGATCTATTTGAAGAGGGTTCGGTTACCAACATGCTGACCTCCATCGTGGGGAATGTGTTTGGATTTAAAGCTCTCAAAGCCCTGCGTCTCGAAGATTTGCGGGTTCCTGTCGCTTATCTGAAGACGTTCCAAGGACCGCCTCACGGTATCGTGGTTGAGCGCGATAAGTTGAATAAGTACGGGCGTCCTCTGTTAGGTTGCACGATTAAGCCCAAGTTGGGTCTGTCGGCGAAGAACTATGGTCGTGCCGTTTATGAGTGTCTGCGCGGCGGTCTAGACTTCACCAAAGACGACGAAAACATCAACTCCCAGCCCTTCATGCGCTGGCGCGATCGCTTCCTGTTTGTGCAAGAGGCAATTGAAAAAGCCCAGGCGGAAACCGGTGAAGTTAAAGGTCACTACCTGAATGTCACCGCCCCCACCTGCGAACAAATGATGGAGCGGGCTGAGTTCGCTAAAGAACTGGGTACGCCGATCGTCATGCATGATTACCTGACAGGTGGCTTCACTGCGAACACCACCTTGGCAAAATGGTGCCGTAGCAACGGTCTACTGCTGCACATCCACCGGGCGATGCACGCAGTAATTGACCGTCAGAAGGTTCACGGAATCCACTTCCGGGTGCTGGCGAAGTGCTTGCGGATGTCTGGTGGTGACCACCTCCACTCTGGTACTGTTGTGGGTAAGCTTGAAGGTGAAAAAGGCATCACCATGGGTTTTGTTGACCTGATGCGGGAAGATCATATCGAGCGCGATCGCGAACGCGGTATTTACTTCACCCAAGACTGGGCATCCATGCCCGGTGTCATGCCTGTGGCATCTGGTGGTATCCACGTTTGGCACATGCCCGCCCTGGTGGAAATCTTTGGCGATGATTCTTGCCTGCAATTCGGTGGTGGTACCCTGGGTCACCCATGGGGCAATGCTCCCGGTGCAACGGCTAACCGTGTCGCCTTAGAAGCTTGCATTCAAGCCCGTAATGAAGGACGCAACCTGATGCGTGAAGGTGGCGATGTTATCCGCGAAGCGGCTAAATGGAGTCCTGAATTAGCGGCGGCTTGCGAACTTTGGAAGGAAATCAAGTTCGAGTATGAAGCGGTTGATACCGTCTGATTCTGTATGAAGTGTGAAGTATGAAGTGTGAAACTTCATACTTCATCATCAATACTTCATGCTATTAGAAGGCTGGGATCAGATTATGGATCTAAAAAGAGTTGCCAAAGATACAGCCAAAGTGCTTACCAATTACATGACCTACCAAGCACTGCGGACTGTCCTGGATCAATTGGGTGAAACTGACCCACCCCAGGCGCTGTGGCTGCATTCTTTTTCGGCAAACCAAGGAGTTCAAGATGGAGACGCATATCTCCAAGCACTCTTGGTGGAAAAACAAGAACTGGCGTTTCGGATTATGACTGTGCGACAGCTTCTAGCTGAGGAAGTGGCAGACTTCTTGCCCGAAATGGTTCGCACGAATATTCAGCAGTCGAATATGGAATATCGACGTCAGTATCTGGAGCGAATGACGCAACTCAGTCTCTCTGAACACCCAGCCTCAACCGAACAGCAAACTGATTCGGACACCTAGTTGGCAATTCAACCGGGTACTCTTGTCATCTGCTGGCATACCCGGATTTCAAAAACACAACCATTACAGAATTACCCATGCAAACGTTACCGAAAGAGCGCCGTTACGAAACTTTGTCTTATTTGCCGCCTCTGAGCGATCAGCAAATTGTCAGACAGGTTGAGTACATTTTGGAACAGGGTTATATTCCCGCGATCGAATTTAGCGAAAGCTCTGAACCGACACAGCACTACTGGACAATGTGGAAACTTCCCCTGTTCAACGCCACTTCTGCTAAAGAAGTTATGGCTGAGGTAGATGCTTGTCGGTCTGACTATCGCGACAACTATATCCGCGTTGTGGGTTTTGATAACATTAAGCAGTGCCAAGTTTTAAGCTTTATTATCTATAAGCCCGGTGAAAGTGGTCGTAGCCGAGGTTACTACTAATACCAAGTTGCAGTCTAAGATATAATTTGTCATGGTTCGCGGAGTCCTGAGCGAAGCGAAGGAACAGTAACTCGCGCATCTGTCCAGATTCGCGTATCTCGTTCCTCGCTATAGCGAAAGCTTCACGCAACGCTGTTCCTAGACATGATAGAACGCAACTCGGTATAAGTAGCAAAGGCTTATAATCTGCTGAGATAGGAAGGAGAGGTTTGATTACCTCTCTTTTTTTACAAGGTAGAGGACACTCAAATTCATTTTGTTGGATTTTTGTATCCTCAAGCGCCATGGCGCCTCTCTACACTCTTGTAGGTTACTGTTTTCTTGAGCTAAGCTGCGACAAAAGGGCAACTGAAGAGGTTAGCAGTCAATGGCAAATGAAGAACATGCGGCTTTGCTCAAGCAAGGCGTAGAAACCTGGAATCAGTGGCGGGAAGAGAATCCACAACTCGTACCCGATTTGAGTCAGTCACAGCTAAGTAGAGCTAATCTCAATGAAGCAAACTTGAGTGGGGTGAACCTTGAGAATGCTGATTTGAGGATGGCAAATCTCAGTGATGCGAATCTCCAGGGTGCAGATCTCAGGAGCGCCGATCTCCGGGGTGCTAACCTGAGAGGGGTTAACCTAAATCTAGCTAACCTGACGGGTACGGATTTAAACGGAGCTTATTTAACCTTAGTCAACTTTATTGATGCTAATCTTACGGCGGTTAACCTGAGTGAAGCGAATCTGAGAATTGCTAACCTCAGTGGGGCAAATTTAAGTGAAGCGAATCTGCGGATGGCTAACCTCAGTGGAGCTAATTTGAGTGAAGCGAATCTGCAAGTGGCAAATTTAAGTGAAGCGAATCTGCGGATGGCAAATCTCAGTGAAGCCAATTTAGAAAAAACCCAAGTCTTATCGGCAAACTTTAACAAAGCTATCTTAACGGGAACCTGTTTGCAGGACTGGCAAATCAACAGCACCACCAACTTGGACGAAGTAATTTGTGATTATATTTACTTGCAAACGGGTCAACAAAAACGCCATCCCAATCAGGGAAGTTTTGCTCCGGGAGAGTTTACTCAGTTATGGCGTCAGCATCTTAACACTGTTCAAGTCAAAGTTAGTCCAGAGGTTGCTCCAGTTCAAGCTTCTCCAACTCCAAACCCGAATGTATCCGCTAGTACACCCGAGGTGAAAGTTGAAATCCAACAGCCCCACCAATCGCCTGTCAATTACACCGCAACGACTGGCGCACCGCCGATTAAAGTAGATATTCAACCGCCCGTTTATGATACCGTAACACCTAGCGTTTCCCAGGGAACAGACCCAAGTCCCCCGTCTCCTTGCCAAAGTGACAGCCCGACTATCCCACCGAATCTACAACAGGCGGTATCCGAAGTTCACCGAATCCTAGAACAACTGGATCAAAATCTTTCCCAACCTAAATGGTCAGAAGTCGCCGCAGAAATTCAGCAACTTTTGCAGGAATTGAGCCAAACTTGCCCGACAAGTACACCATTAGAAAAAGTAATTGCTGTCGCCGCCGCGATTAAACAGATTGAGAGTAATCGTTCTCTAAAATCCAGGGTGATAGAAGCGGTACAAAGCGCCGGAATTACCAGACTGCAAGAGTATATCGAGCATCCTCTGAGCCGGATTTTACTGCCTGCGATCGCAGAGTGGAAATAAGGGATGAGGTGAGGGGAAGATGGGGGAGATGGGGAAGATGCTGCTTTTAGGCTTATCTATCAAAACTATGGCGATAGAATCACCGAAAATGTACCATTGCTCCCTCTGCTCCCCCTGCTCCCCCTGCTCTCTAACCCCACCACAAGACTTATTCAGCAGTCCCTAACTATGCCATTCCCGCCGCCTCCTTTGCTGATTCCTTCGCCATCTCCATTAAAATATTTTGAGCGCATTGCTCTTTGGCATCCTCCGGTTGACGTTGGATATAACGTCCATCAGGTTGTAATTCCCAAGCTTGGCGATTATCTGCCATCATAATGGCTAGGATTTCTTGCAAATCTTTGATAATCTCTGGATCTTCTATCGGTGTAATCGCCTCAACTCGTCGGTCTAAGTTGCGACGCATCCAGTCAGCGCTGCCAATATAAACTTGTTCATTACCCTGATTATAGAAGTAATAAATCCGCGAATGTTCTAAAAAGCGACCGACAATACTAATTACGCGAATATTATCGCTAACGCCTACGACACCAGGACGCAAACAGCAAATTCCCCTGACAATTAAATCAATTTGTACGCCGGCTTGGGAGGCTTCGTAGAGGGTAGCGATAATCTTAGGATCGACTAAAGAATTCATTTTGGCAACAATGCGCCCTGTGTTTCCCTGGCGACAATGCTCGATTTCCCGCTGAATCATCGTCGTCATGCGATCGCGTAAATTCACCGGGGCGACTAATAGCTTGCGATAGGAGCGCTGGCGGGAGTATCCAGTCAGGAAATTAAATAAATCGGTTAAATCTGCGCCTAAATCCTCACGACAACTAAGAAGTCCTAAATCGGTGTAAATTCGGGCGGTTTTGGGGTTATAGTTTCCCGTGCCAATATGAACATAGCGGCGAATCCTCTTCTCGTCTTGACGCACCACCAGCACTATTTTGGTATGGGTTTTTAACTTAATAATCCCATAAACTACATGAACCCCAGCTTGTTCTAGCTTACGCGCCCAGAGAATATTATTCTCTTCATCAAAACGGGCTTTTAATTCCACCAAAACTGCCACCTGCTTGCCATTTTCGGCGGCTTTAATCAAAGCGTTGACAATTGGGGAATCGCCAGAGGTGCGATAGAGTGTCATTTTAATCGCCAGTACGTTTGGGTCATCCGCCGCCTGGGTAATAAATCGCTGTACTGTACCGCTAAAGGAATGGTAGGGATGGTGGACAAATAAATCCCGTTGGCGAATAATATTAAAGAAGTCATCCCCATCTTCCTCAGAGAGCGATCGCAACTCGACGGGCATGACGGGTGTCCAGGGTGTGTCTTTGAGTTCCGGTAGGGGTAATCCCATAAATGACATCAGATCCCCTAGTCCCAATAAGCCGTCAATTTCGTAGACATCGCTTTCCTGGAGTCCCATCTCCCCCATCAGCGTTTTCCGTAAGGTTTCGGGTACAGTCGCATGAATTTCCATGCGGACGGCTGAACCCCCTAAGCGTCGTTTCCGCAGTCCCTCTTCAATTGCTAAAAGTAGGTCATCTGCTTCATCTTCCTCGACGGCTAAGTCGGCATTGCGAGTAATCCGAAACGGATGATATTCTTGGATATTCATCCCCGGAAACAGAAACTCTAAATTATGGGCAATCACCTGTTCGAGGGGAACGCCCATCCAGAGGGCTGGTTTTCCCTTTTGCCGTTCTCGCAACGGTTCGGGAAGGGCGACAAATCGAGGCAAGACTTTGGGAACTTTTACCCGGGCAAAAAATTCCTCGCCCTGCTCAGGATCTTTGACCACCACCGCTAGATTCAGACTCAGGTTGGAAATATAGGGGAAGGGGTGGCTAGGGTCAACCGCTAGCGGCGTCAGCACCGGAAAAATTTGCTCCTCAAAGTAGTTTTGCAAATAAGTCCGCTGTTCGGAGTTCAAATCCATGTACTCCAACAGGTAGATCTTCTGTTGTGCCAATAATGGTCGCAGGATTTGTTCAAAATGTTCATGTTGTTCCTTGACCATGGGAAGTAACCGCTGATTAATCCCATCCAATTGATCGCTAGGTGTGCGACCATCGGCAGTTAGGGATGTCACCCCCGCCTCCACCTGCTGCTTCAAACCCGCCACCCGAACCATAAAGAATTCATCCAGGTTTGCACTAAAGATCGCCAGAAACTTCAAGCGTTCCAGCAGTGGGGTTCGGGAATCGAGGGCTTCATGCAAGACGCGATCATTAAATTCCAACCAACTGAGTTCCCGGTTGAAGTAGTATTTAGGGTCTCTCAGACTAACCTCGGTCGTTGTCTTCGATTTCTTAGCCATGATTATTAGGGAAACGGTGCACCATCCGTTCGCTTTTTCTGGCGCGGGTAGGATGTCAGTATAAATACTATCAGTAGACTGACAGCTTATCAATCTCACAAATTACCATAATATTCGAGGAATTGTCAAAGCTTATCAATCTCACAAATTACTATAATATTTGATGAATATTTGTCAGTCTTGTAGTGGATAAGTTGGAGTCCAGCCTGTTTTATTTCTTGCACCAGTTCAGAGATTTCAAACTTATGCTGTCTCCAAATCGTAATCTCTTCACCTTCAGCAATTTCAAGACATTTATCCTCTCCCATTAACCTAAAATTTATCCGATAGTTCTGACTAAATTTAATCGTCGCCACAATACTATTAGTTTTATAATCATACTTTCGCACCAGTTCACAATCTTCAGCTTGAATTCCCATCGCAGTTTTCACCCAAGCATAGACTTGATCCACATGATACTTTAACCCCCCTCTCACCGTTCCATCCCATTGGGAGTTAGAACCAATTTCGTTAGTGAACACGAGGACATCATATTTTCCTATGCTATCTCTAAAATTTTTCAGGACAGCGGTTCTATTGTGATGATTACCCATGGTTACGCCTAAATGTAATATGATTTGGGCAGTATCGTCAGTTTTTAGGTTAACCTGATGGTTTGACAAGGTTTGGGATAATGAATGTTTTTCGATGTCAATCTTGTCGCTGATGAATTCGATGTGAGGAAACCATTTTTTTATATTTTGCTGGGATACCTTGAGTAAGTCGTCGCTAATGTCTAAGGCGATATATCGAGTAATTTTGCCGAAGCGATTCAGCCGACGGATAAATTGTTTGACGGGATAGGAATTACCCGCGCCGACATCGATAATATTAACAGTTTTTACCGCTTCAATTTTGCTCGTGATCACTTCAAAATTAGCATTTAACAGAGCAATTTCTCGATTAACGGGTCGATACCAGCGTGGGCGCAGATAGTTGAGATAAAATTTATCCCAGATAGTTGCGCCTTGACCTTTGTAAGAATATTTAAGGCTAATTTCGCGTCGGGTGGCTAAGGTTTGAATAATATCTAAGATTTCGGCGTTTGAGAAAATCGAGTAAAACTCAGCACTGGGCTGGGTGGTGCGAAGGATAGGATTTTGCTGAGATTCACACATTGATGTTTTTTGAGTTCGTAGTAAGCACTTTAGTGCATCAACGTTACATCTTGCACCATTAAATAGCAAGCAAAATTTTAACAATATGTAGGGTGTGTTAGCAAAGCGTAACGCACCATTACAGCAGTTTGCTCTGCTATGCGGTACATGTCTAATTGCTTATAACTCTCAAGGCTTTGTTTGTGATGTGTTATAGCATCTTCATATTTATGCAAATTTTGATACATTAAACCCAACCGATAGTAGGCTAAAGCGATATTGGGTTGGTCATCTAGCTGCTGGAGAATGGCTAAATCTTTTTGTTGACACTCTATGGCTTTTTCATACTCTCCCCTGTTGCGATAGCAATGAGCTAACCCGTACCACACTGAAGCTAAACTCTGCTGTTTATCTAATTGTTCACAGAGTTCAAGGCTTTGTTGGTAATATGCGATCGC